>URVL01000001.1 GCA_900551265.1 uncultured Eubacteriales bacterium
TTCACCGCACACACCAGAAAAGTTTCGTGGTATAAGCTTCCAAGCTGCGACAAAGTTTTGTTTGCAAGAGGACTATCCTTATTAATACGGAGTTCTACCAGCTCCACGCGTCCGCGCGCAAAAAGATCAATATTGAGCGCAGACGGAAGCCGGAGATTCCGGGCAATTTCCCTTGCCGCTTCGCGCTCGGGATTGACAACCATGGAAAGGCCCAACTCCTCGCGCATCATATGAAGTTGCTTGGCGTACTCCGGGTTACGGACACGTGCAATTGTATTTTTGGCGCCCAGCTTTTTAGACACAATACAGCAGAGAATATTCAGTTCATCTGAAGAGGTGGCCGCAATTACCAAATCCGACTTTGCCGCGCCCGCCTCCATCTGCACATCGTAGCTTGCGCCATTCCCCTGAATTCCAATCACGTCGTGCACATCCACGGAATGGCTGAGCGCAGAACTTCGGTGGTCAATTACCGTAACGTCGTGTCCCTCCGAGGACAGGTGCTCTGTCAGGGTTGATCCAAGCTTTCCATCTCCGATGATGATGATTTTCATAGTACATCTCCAAGCTTATATGGTTGCCTGGTATTTCACCATTTGCAACTGAATTTCTCGACTTTCATTATAACATATCATTTTCCAAAAGCAATCACACCATACGGTCCGCAGGTACTATTTCGGACCGAAAGGTCATAACATATAACAGTCATTACAAGGAGGAAATGTCCTATGGCGCAGGTTTATGGACACAAAACATTGGAAAAAACCTCACAGCCGCTTCTGGGCAGTCAGATGTTTCGTCTTCTGTTGTGTGTATTTATTTTCACAGTCGCAGCCGTCTGTAAAAACATTCTTCCGGATGGCTACCGGGAAGCAATTGTTATGGGGCTTGATTCCGGACTGACTTTCCGTGACGTACTGGAGGTTTTTGGAGAATCTGCCAGCTCTCAAGAGGCTTTTTCGCGGCTATGGAGCGACGGTGTTTTGAAAGTATTTGGCCTTTCAAACACAGAGCAGGAGGTCTCAGGAGATATCTCTGACGAGGCTTCTTTAGAAAATCAAGACACAGAACAGGAATCTGCCGTCAGTGCAAGTCTTGACATGTCGCAGGAATTGACAATTCCCGTCACCATGCGCAGCGCAGTCAGCTTTGACATCGGCGACCTGCCCGCCTATACGACGATTCCCGAATCGGCCGATATTCTGGCCGATTCAGAGGAACTGCCTGAAACGGAGCCCATACAGGATCCGCAAAGTGTACCCGTCATCTCCGAAGCATACCAGGTCCCGGATGAGGATGCCGGTCTTCCCATACCCGAGGTCGTAAGCACCGAGGCTACGTCCATTTTTTTTGATTATGTCACACCGGTTTATGGTACGCTGACTTCCGACTTCGGTTACCGCGAACACCCCATAGACGGCGAATACAAATTCCACTACGGCGTCGATATTGCAGTTCCGATGCGCACGGAAGTCGCCTGCTTCACCGGCGGAGAGGTGATCTTCACAGGCTATGGCGAGATTAACGGCTACTATATCAAGGTGCAGCATGAAGATGGATTCGTTACGCTCTATGCCCATCTGGACGAAATCCTGGTGGCGACAGGCGATCAGGTGGCAAAAGGCGAAATCATTGCCATGTCCGGAGAGACCGGAGAGGTCTCCGGCCCACATTTACATTTTCAGATCTACCACAACGACAAACTTGTTGATCCCGAACCGTTTTTGGAATTCGCAGCTTAATATGGATGGGGAACGCAATGATTACAGCGTTCCCCATCCATATTTCATGTTTTTCAGGCCATTGGACTTTTCACAATCACAGAAACACCATCCGGAATAACCGTAATCGTTGCCCCCGGATTTCCGAGCCGTTCCTCGGCAAGCCGCAGTGCTTCCTCAAGGGTATGCGCAGGCGTCATATGCAGCGCGCGGACCATCTCATCCGGCGCATCAGACACAAAAATAACCGATGCTTTTTGCAGCACACGAATAAAAATCTGCGTCTGCCACTGATCCGGCTCCGTTTCGTCCCGGCTACGACTTAAAAACATCTTGCGTGTTTTTTCGATGTCGGGTTCCTCAGCCATTTGGCGGTAAAAATGTTCGCCGCCGTGTCCGTCCTCGGAACGCGACAACATGACGATCACCCCGCCGTCCTTCACCGTCGCTTCCGCGGCGGTCATACCCTTGACCGCCTGATAGATGTTCTGGTCGAGCGGGTATCCACCATTTGTGGTAACCACAATGTCCGCAGGTTTGGCCTCCACACCGCACAGGTCGGATAAAAACTTGCATCCGGCCTCATGCGCTTTTTCCATATCGCCCGCGACGACATACACGGCCTCTTTCTTTTCATTTATGACTGCGTTTACAACAAACGCCAGACGGGCGGCCCGGGCGGCCCACACCATATCGGCATGAATTGGGTTGCCTTCTAAAATACCTGTACGGGCAGCAGGAGAAGCAATAAACGCAGAACAGTGATTTGCCAATACCGTCTTCCGGTTTGCGACACCGGGCAAAATGCTCTTTCGCGAACCGGAATATCCTGCGAAAAAGTGCGGTTCAATAAATCCCTCTGCCACAACGAGGTCCGCATCCATGACCAGACGATTTATAATGCAGGCGCCGCCACTGGGCAATGTTCCAATGTTTACAAATTCCGCCTCATCACAATCATGCACAACAATCTTCTCACGCGCTACGATCTCATCTCCAAATTTTTCGCAAAGCTCATCCCGTGTCGTTGCGCGATGACAACCGGTGGCTATCAAAATCGTAATGTCTGCGTCCGGACTCCCACGGCGCAGCTCCCGCAGAACTGGCGGGATGATTGCACGGCTTGGAACAGGACGGGTATGGTCGCTGGCAAGCAGAAGGATCTGTTTTTTCCCACGCGCCAACTCGTAAAGATGAGAGGTACCGACAGGGTTTTCCAGTGCGCGCTCCACCAGCGTATTCTGATCTGCCTCGGGCTTATACCGGTGCAGTCCCGACGTCAATACGCCTTGCAAACGGTCGTCTGGAATATTTAAAGAAAGAAAGTCTCTTCCATATGGAAGTTGTAAATTCATGATACTCACCTCAAAAGTTAATGAATCAGCACCTAAACGCAATACACGGCCAATAAAATCCTTAAAATTCGCCCGTTACACAAGTTTCTTTTCTCTTTTATTACCTTGATAACAGCCTTCCACACACTGTCCAACCAGGACAAAACCCTGACGTTCATAATAACTGTTGAGCCGGCCATTATCTGCAGCGCAATCTAACCTAATACATTGCTTTCCATTTTTAAGCGCCATTTTTGCTACTTCTTTCAGGATTATTCTACCGGCACCCTTTTCCTCTATATCGGTTACAAAATTGTGAATATAATAGGACGGTATCCCTGCGTCGTTCAGCCATCGCCGGTCATGTTCCAAAATAACCGCCGCACCTGCAATCTTACGGTTATCTCCGCGCCTTAGCACATACAGTCGCCCTTGCCGGAGCTGTGTCTGATAATACGTTTCCGGATACGCATCCCAATAATTCGTCACATTCCACTGACGGATACCACTCTGGTCCATCCATCTGATTCTATTGCGAATCAGACGATAAATATCCTCCAGTGAGGTATTGTCAGCCGGCTCAAATTGATAATTCATTACGTTCCTCTTCACTTAATTTGACTTATATATTTTAACACAGCGTTCTCCCAAGGGCAATATGGCGCAAAAAAATGTATTCCATCTATAGCCATACAAAAAGAAAGGAGGCGAAAGACAGATCCGTCTTCGCCCCCTTTTGATTTACTTCTGCAATAGGCTCACAAAGTCCGCCGCCGTCCAAAGGCCCTCTGGTAAAATACGGTCAGGCAAAAAGCTGGAATGCGTTTACCTGTGCCTTGGCAGGTCAATTGCCTTTGGCTTGTACCAACGCAAACGCAAGGCGTTCGAAACCACGCAAATAGAACTGAGCGCCATGGCCGCACCTGCCCAAACAGGATTCAGCAGGCCGCCGCCGAACGCATAAAATACGCCCGCCGCGGCCGGGATGCACACCGTGTTATACGCAAATGCCCAGAAAAGATTTTCCCGAATATTCCGCATGGAAGCTCTGCTGAGCTGCACCGCATCGTAAACCTGGCCAAGTTCTCCGCGCATAAGCACAACATCTGCCGCATCTACAGCGATATCCGCCGCACGGCCATGTCCCTCTCCGGAAACCGCTATGCCGATGTCCGCCTCTGTCAATGCCGGAGCGTCGTTGATACCATCGCCCACCATGGCAGTTGGGTTTTTCCGGCGCAATGCAGCGACGGTCTCGGCCTTTTTCCCCGGCAAGACACCCGCAATTACACGCGACTCCGGGATACCACACTTCCCGGCCGCAGCACGTGCGGACATCATATTATCGCCGGTCAACATATACGACTGCACACCCATTTCCGAAAGGCGCTGTATGAGCATCCGGCTTTCCGGACGCAATTCGTCTGCCGCCGCAAACAGTGCAAACAGCTTGCCGTCACATGCGGCGTATACGACGGTCTTTCCCTCTTCGTAAAGGCGTTTTTCATCCGTTGACGCAGCAGAAATATCTATACCACGTTCTTCCATCAGCGTTTGGGTACCAGCCAGCAGAAGTCTGCCGTCCACTTTTGCCTCCACGCCGCGTCCGGGTAATGCCGTAAACTCCGTAACCTCATGCGTTGCAGCGCCAGAGGCGGCATCGCAGATGGCACGTCCCACGGGATGCTCAGAGCGCGTTTCCGCGGCTGCACACAGGGCCAGCGCCTCGTCACGGTCAACGCCGTACGCCACCACGTCCGTAAGTGTAGGCTTACCTAGTGTCAACGTACCGGTCTTGTCAAACACAATCGTTTTAATACCCGCCAGGCGTTCGAGCGCCTCCCCGCTTTTAAAGAGCACGCCAAGTGAAGCACTGCGTCCCGTACCCGTCATGACGGACGCAGGCGTTGCAAGCCCCAATGCACAGGGACAGGCGACGACCAGTACGCCGATGGCAACATTGATACAAAAGTCGACGCTCTGCCCCGCAATCGCCCACACGACCGCTGCCAGCACAGCCAGGCACATGACAACAGGGACAAAAATCCCCGCCACCTTATCCGCAAGGCGTGCAACCGGCGCCTGCCGGCTTTGCGCATCCTCTACCAACTTGATAATACGAGACAACACGCTTTCCCCGGCTTCTGCGGTCACGCGTGCGCGAATGGAGCCATCCAGGTTCTGGCTACCGCCGATTATCTCACTGCCCTCGCCTTTTTCCACGGGCATACTCTCACCCGTCAGCATGGATTCGTCAATGCCCGTGCGTCCTTCCAGAACCAAGGCGTCCGCCGGTACAGCCTCACCGGGACGGATGATGATCTCGTCACCCGCTACAAGCCGCGAGGCATCTACATCAAAAATTTCACCGTTTCGTACCACATGCGCAATGTTTGGACGCAGCGCCTCCAAAGCACGCAATGCGTCCCCGGTACGCCGCTTGGCCCGCTCCTCAAGATAACGTCCCACCATGACAAGCGTGACGACAACTGCCGCAGATTCGCAGTAGAGCCGGTGCATATACTCATGGTTTCCCATAGCGATCATAACCGCTGCATAAATACTCTCCAGCATCGCGGCCGTAGCGCCAATGGCAACCAGTGTGTCCATATTCGGGCTGCCTGAAAACAGCGAACGGTAGCCACGAATAAAGAATCCACGCCCACACCAAAGCACAATACACGCCAGTACAAGCTGAATCAATGCATTTATGATTGGGTACGTGTTGAAAATCGCAGGTACCGGCGGGGTGATCGCCGGAATCATGTGGTTAATATTCAAATAAAATACCGGGACGGCGCACACCACCGCAACCATCAGACGGCGGAAGGAATCTTTGCGTTCTTTTTCCTCTTCTTCAGCAACAGCGTGTTCGTCTTCCTGCTCCGGTTCCCGCACGCCATATCCGGCCTTTTCGATCGCGCTTTGGATCCCGTCGAAATCCAGTTGCTTTTCATCATATCCCAGCGTCATTTTGCCTGTCAGCAGATTGACCTCGCAATGTGCGACGCCGTCAAGTTTGTCCATCGTCCTTTTGACCCGCGCAGAACATGCCGCACAGGTCATTCCCGTCACGTCGTAAATATGTTCTACCATTGCAACTCCCCATTTTCCGTAAAATGCATCCGTCTTGCCCGTATCTACGCAACGCCCTATACGCGCATATCGGGCGAGTTTCTGACTTATGTCTATATTATAACAGAGCAGTTAGTCTAAGGCAACATGCAGATTACATGATTCTATATGTTATTTCAGGGTTTCGATCAGCGCTTTGGTGAATAATTCCGCGCCGTAAAGAGCCTCTCCGAGCGTATTCCCGGAGGCCCCAACCTCTACAATCAGTGCTCCCGGTGAAACATGCTGATTAAAACGCGAACTGCGCAAATTGACAGGACGCATCAAACCGGGGTATCGTTCATCAGCCACGCTTTGAATGTCCAGCGCAAAGGAAAGATTCCGTTCCCAGCCGTCATGCGGCAATCCGCCCTCATCGGTACCGACAACGAGCATCACCTGTGCGGCGCTTTTGTTGTCGATGACGGTACTCGCTGCAAAACGGCTGCCGTCCTCATATATGACGGCATCGCGATGAATATCTAAAACGACACTGATAGACGGATACTCCGCCATATAAAGTTCTATGATATCGAGCATACGGTTATAAGAACCGTTATAAGAGGGATAGTCATTGATGGTTTTATCGTGAATGACAGAAATTCCGGCGTCTTGCAGCAGCTGTTCAACGCGGTTTCCCACTGCGACAACATTGAAATTGGTATCAAGCGTGCGGTCATTGTCGTCTTGCACATAATAGTACTCTTCATCCGGCGCGTATGACTCGCTTGTATGCGTATGTACAATGAGAACCTGCGGCTCATCCCCACTTTTCAGACTTACGCCGCTGGCCTCTAACGCGTCCAGATCCAGTACAAAGGACGTATCATTGCGTATTTCCGGCGTATATGTCTCATTTTTTTCATCGTCACGGTTTTGCTGCCCGAAAATATTGGCCGATTCCGATACCGAACCGGTTTTTAAACCCTCCTCATCCTCTTCCAGGATTGGCGGCGCGCTTTCGGCCACAGTAAACATTACATCTTCCGGGAACAGATAGCCGGTAATGGCGTCATAAGCGCCGCGAACACTGCCAAACTTGCCGTAGGCGGCAATCGCGCCTACGGCAAACACGGCCAGGCACAGCTTTACAAAGAAGGACTGTGCACGCCTGCGTTTCATCAAGTTTCTCATCTGTGCTCCTCCGCAAGGTTGCTGATAGAACTATATGCGCAGGGAGCTCCCTATATGCTCAGGAAAGATAAAGGTCAATGTCCTCGATTGTAATTTCTTCGTGCAAGGCCATATTTAATGCATAGCCGAGCAGCTTCGATACATCCGTTACACGCGCGTCAATATCCTTTGGTGTGACAATCATTCCGCCGGACGCCGCGCGAAGCTGTTCTTCGTCAATGTTGTCAATTCCGGAATCATGCAACGTATCCAGCGTCAGCGTCAGGGAATCTACAACCGTTGGTACGCCAAGGGCGATAACCGGAATGCCAAACGTTTCTTGATTGACAGGCTCACTGTCCCCGCCCAGGCCGGAACCCGGTGCAAGTCCCGTATCTGCAATCTGCACTGTGCGGCATACGCGCGCCATACGGCGCGACGCCAGGGCATCTACCACGATCATGGCGGAAGGGTGCATGTGTTCCGCAATGCCGCGTAAAATTTCAACTGTCTCAATGCCTGTGGATCCCAGGACGCCCGGGCTCACTGCCGCAACCGAGCGAAAGCCGTTAAAGTACTCCGGCATCCGGGCAATCATGTGCCGGGTGACCATTGTGCTTCGTACCGTCAATGGGCCAACAGCGTCCGGCGTAATACGGTCGTTGCCGATCCCCGCAACAAGCACCGAGGTGCGATTCCCTTTCGGCAGCATGGGACGCAGTTCCTCTGCCAGCGCACGGCAGGCACGGGGAAAAGCATTCTCCTCCCGTTTGAGAAGCCCGTCCAGTTCCACTGTAATATACGTGCCCTGCGGCTTTCCAATCAGCTCTGCTCCTGCGTCCGTTGTGATTTCCACTTTTGTGACGGCAAATCCCTCCCGTCTGTACGTCTGTTCATTCACACCGTCCGGTTCGCCGGCATCCGGCATATTTTCACGATACAGCTCTGTAGACTCCGCCGCCAAATCTGTACGAATCATAAAAAAACGACCTCCCATAGTCAAATCGACTCCATGGAAGGTAGTTTTTGCACAGTCTGCTCCGCCTATACGGATCAGAGGCATATTCTTGCTCATATTCCTGTAATTTTTGATAAACCGCGCTTTTTCCTTACAATTTTCTTGAATAAAATTGAATAATATTCTTCCTGTCATTTTCATAGAAAAAACAGTTTTGGACTTTTCAGAGGACTTTCACAAGCCAAATTCTCAAGACGAGCGGTATTCCGGCATTTCTACAAACAGCACTCGCTCTCCATCGGCGATACCGCCATACAGCTTATGACAAAATGCCCCTATATCCAAATAATGTTCTATTACATACTTTGCTGTGTAAGGCATTTTCAAAGTTCGTATTTTAGAAATATCAAACCACTGCAAAATGCCCTCATTCGACACAAGTTCAAAGTCCAGAGGTCGTTGCAATTCCGCAAAAAAATAATAATTTTGTCGGATTTCTCCCTTTATTCTTCTTAATGTGATATAGCGTAACTCGATATTGTGAAAAACATCTCCGGTAATTCCCAATTCCTCTTCCAGTTCCCGCATCGCACAGGCTCCGGCATCATGGAGCTCCGACTCTTCAAAATGCCCGCCTGCCGAAGCAACCCACATTTGATCCGCGACGCGTCCACCCTGCCGATAAAGTAACAGAATCTGATCCTCATATATGATATAAATCGAAGTCATATTTCTCAGTCTGCCATCCATACCCAGCCTCCTGCCGATTTTGTTCCGCTCTGCCTATACGCGTTCACCAAACAGTCAGCGGAACACCCGCAGTTCTGCATCATACACCTCGCGGCGCAGATAGGACGCATAGGCAGGCCCCGCTCCGCAATATTTCTCAATTGCCGCCAAAATATATTCCGGATTCAGATTTTCATTTCCCGCCGCAACTTTTGCACGGATCGTGACACCGCCGTCCCGCGTCTGGACGTTTAGATCCCGCAAAAGCGGCAAAATATTGGTTTCGCTTTCGCCGCGTTTTGTACGTTTGGTCACGACCAGCTCTTCGCGCGAAAAAAGCTCCGCAATTCTCTCCGCCTCAATGGGAATATCCGCATTCATTTCATAAGCGGCGTATCGAATGAACTTCGCAGGGGTTCGCGCCTCGCCGACACTCGTGACACAGATACCGGCAGGCAGCGCACGGTTAATCCGATAAAGAAATTGGTCCGGCAGACGCGGCGCGTCGAGGGCAAAATCCAAAAGTTCGCAGACGCTCTCAAAGCCTGTCGGAAGCGGAAGCAGAATATTCAGGTTGGGATGTGGATGAAACCCCTGCGTAAATCCGATCGGGACATCCGCGCGGGCAAACGCACGCCGAAACACCTGCATCAGGTCCAAATGGGAGATATAGCGTGCAGTTCCCCGTTTTTCAAACAGCAGCCGCAACTCAGACATCGCAAATCCCCCCTTCCAACAATTCCAACGCACCGCAGCCTGAGCAGCCGGCACGGCAATCCTCCGATGCCAGACCGGAATGCGCGCGCAGATTTTCCTTCATTAAATGCTCGCGTGTCACGCCGTTATAAATGTGCTCCCATGGCAGTACCTCATCAAAAGAGCGCGTACGGTTGGCGTATTCGGCCATATCCACCCCGCAGGCGGCGAACGCCTCATACCACAGGTCCATGCGAAGCTGGTCATCCCAGCCGTCAAAACGGCAGCCACGTCGCCATGCATCGTAAATCACCGCGCACAAACGCCGGTCGCCGCGTGCAAACACACCCTCGAGGTGACTTGTAATGGGATCATGCCAGTTAAAATCCACGTTCTTAATGCGCATGATGCCCTTCATATACTCCTGTTTTTCGCGCAGCTGCTCAACCGTGTCCATCGGCTCCCATTGAAACGGCGTGCCGGGTTTCGGTACAAAGCAGGCCACGCTCGCCGTCACACGCACACCACGCGCCCGATTATTTGACGTTTTGCGCCACACGTCCACAACGCCACGCGCAATTTTCGCAATGCCGTCCAAATCCTCCAGCGTCTCCGTCGGCAGGCCCATCATATAATAAAGCTTCACGCTGCTCCAGCCGTTTGCAAACGCCAAACCGCAAGCGTTGTAGAGGTCCTCTTCTCGAAGATTTTTATTGATTACATCGCGCAGGCGTTGCGTTCCTGCCTCCGGCGCAAAGGTAAGGCCGGTACGGCGGACCTTTTCCAATCGCTGTGCCAGTTCTACAGAGAACTTGTCCGCTCTCTGCGAAGGCAGCGCCAGGCTGATATGGCGTTTTTCGCACCAGTCAATCAGCCCGTCGCAAAGTTCGTCCAGCTTCCGGTAATCGGTTGTGGAAAGGCTCGTCAGAGATATCTCGTCGTAACCCGTATTTTCCGCCTGCGTTATTCCCTGGCGAATCAGCGTCTCAGGACTCTTCTCGCGGATCGGGCGGAAAGTATGTCCCGCCTGACAGAAACGGCAACCACGAATGCAGCCCCGCATGACCTCGAGCATCACGCGGTCGTGTACAACCTCCGTAGACGGTACAACCGGGCTTTGGGGATAGTACGCATGATCGAGGTCCTTTACAATTCGCTTCACAATGCGTTCCGGCGTGCCGTCTGAGGGCGTAATGCCGGTGAAGTTGCCCTTTTCGTCATAATGCGGCGTATAAAGCGCCGGAACATAACAGCCGCCAATCTCCGCGGCCGCGACGAGAAAACGGCGCTTTTCCCAGTTCTCGCGCTTTGCCGTGCGGTAGAGATCAAACAATTCGAGTGACACTTCTTCACCCTCGCCGATGACGAACACATCTACAAAATCCGCCAAAGGTTCCGGATTTGCCGTACAACAGCCGCCGGCAATGACAAGATTTCGAAGGCCTTCGCGCTCCGCAGCATGAACCGGGATGCCGGCCAAGTCAAGCATATTGAGTACATTCGTGAAGCTGAGCTCATATTGCAGGGTAAAAGCGATGATATCAAATTCGCCCAGCCCATCGCCGCTTTCCAGCGCGTATAAGGGCAAGCGCGCCGCGCGAAGTTCCGCCTCCATATCCGGCCACGGCGCAAAGCAGCGCTTGCACCAGCAATAATCCACGGAATTATAAAGCCCATAGAGTATCTTCATGCCAAGATGCGACATGCCGACCTCATACACATCCGGGAAACAGAACGCCACACGCAGTTCAACCGATGACCGGTCCTTGATTACCTGTGCAAACTCGCCGCCCGAATACCGTGCCGGTTTACGCACGCGCGATAATATTTTCTCCAGCTCTTTGAGCATATGTACCTCCGAGTATCAGGCTTCCAACCGCCAATATGCTCATATTATACTGCGTTTTGACCAGGATGTACACCCCTAATGCGGTGATGCCCGCACCAATCAGGAAAGATGCGGCACGCGTGGCGATAAGCGCGCGCCGGTCATCCAATATCTGTGCCAGAAGCGCATATAAAACGCGCCCTCCGTCAAGCGGCAGTGCCGGAAGAAGGTTAAAAAGTCCAAGTAGGAAGTTCCCGCCCGCGGCCAGCTTCAATGATTCCGTCCATGGCAGATATTTGGCCGCGACGGAAAGCAGAAAGGCAGCGCAGAGATTCATTGCCGCACCACCGGCAGCAATCGCCGCGTCGCACCAGTAACTCATCATACCGTCAAAGCGCAGGCAAAAGCCAAAGGGCGCCAGTGTAAACGACCGTATCCTTCCGCCGCAAGCGGCAACGGCGATCACGTGTCCCATCTCATGCAGTATTGTGGCGGCAACAAAATAAGGAAATACATTTTCCGTATCCATTACATACGCCAGTGCCAATAGAAGGATTGTCCCCAGCCCACAAACTTTTTTTCTCATGGTTCCGTCCTTTCCGGCAGTTGACCGCCCACTCAGCTTACTCTATAATGTAAATAGAACTACCAAAACGCAGCGTTACGCCTGCTTGCAGGCGAATGATCGGAAAAGGAGACTGATTTATGGAGATCCCGCAGGCGTTTTTAGAAGATATGCGCAGCTTGCTCGGCAAAAATTATTCTGCCTTCGAGCGTGCGTTTTTTTCTCAGCCTCCCGTACGCGGATTACGCGTCAACACCTTAAAGCTCACACCGGAGGCCTTCTCCTCCATATCTCCATACCCGCTTACGCCGTCCCCTCTTTGCAGGGACAGTTTTCTTCTGGATTCTGATGCCCGCGTCGGCCTGCATCCGTTTCATCACGCGGGACTTTTCTATATGCAGGAGCCCTCTGCCTCGGCCGTTGTGGAGGCGCTGGACCCCTCGCCCGGGACTATGGTGCTCGATCTCTGCGCGGCGCCGGGCGGTAAAGCCACACATCTTGCCGCGCGTTTGGCAGGAGACGGCATTCTGGTTGCGAACGAATGTGTTGCATCGCGTGTACAGCCGCTGTGTTCCAATCTCGAACGAATCGGCGCACGAAATGCTGTGGTCACATCCGCTATGCCGGATGTGCTTGCGGCGGCATTTGACTCGTGCTTCGACGCCGTGGTCGTAGACGCGCCCTGTTCCGGCGAGGGCATGTTCCGGCGTGATAAAGAAGCCATCCGCCAGTGGTCCCGCGAACACGTAGCGGGCTGCGCCGCGCGGCAGGCACTCATCCTCTCCGACGGCGCACGAATGGTCCGTGCCGGCGGCGTGCTTATTTATTCCACCTGTACGCTGAATTCTCACGAAAATGAAGAAGTGATCGACGCTTTTCTTTCCACACATCCGGACTTTGAACTGGAACCGATTCAGGCAGTCGCACTGCCGCCCGCATTTGGCTCGGAGATCGGCGTCCGTGCGGAACTCAGCCGCGCCGCGCGGCTGATGCCTCACACCGTACGCGGCGAAGGACATTTTATCGCGCGTCTGCGCCGTACGGAGGGCGAAGACGCCATCCTTCCGCTGGAGGCAGGACAACCGCTGAAAGGCGAACAGGCCGCTCTTTTCCGGGATTTTTGGGATACGCTGTTCGATGTTAAGCCCTGGTATGAACCAACCCTCAGCGGTGATACGGTATGGCTGTCTCCCGGACGTTTGCCTGCCGCCATCCGTTCCGGTATTCCCGCCGGACGCTTGATACGCGGACGGTTTGAACCGTCGCATGCGCTTTTTTTGGCGGTTCCGGCCGCGCATATACGGAATCGCGTTTCATTCCCTGCCGGCGATCCGCATTTGCAATCTTTTCTGCGCGGGGAACAGCTCGCCGTTTCCGCCGAAAAGGGTTGGTGCGGTATTGGCATATCAGCTGATAATGTAGAGTATCCGGTTGGCTTCGGCAAGGCATCCGGCGGCGTCATTAAAAATCACTACCCCAAGGGACTTCGAAATCTTAAGTAAACTTTGTGCACATAGCTTTTCCGCACACGGCATGCAAAGCAGCTTTTTCTTTTCAAAGTTTTATGGATTTTTAATGTCAGACATGGTATAATAAAGTTGTTGAAATGTAAGTTTTTGACGCAGCGTTTTTAAGGGGGGCGGTACCAATGGTTTGTCATAGCTTACATCTGCGCACGTCATGTTTGGCTACCGCCGCAGTCCGGTATACGTGCGGTTTGCAGCGGTGCTTTTAAGAGAGGAGTTGAGATGCGTGGACTTTTTGGCATTGTTCGCAGATGTTCCGATTGTTGCCATTGTACTATTCGGGATCGGCGTCGTACTGCTGATTGTTGAAATGTGTGTTCCCGGTTTTGGCGTAGCCGGCATTACTTCATTGATTGTTTTTGCACTTGCTATCATATTCGCGGCGGATACCTTTTTAGAAGGCCTGATATTTACAGGTATCGTATTACTGGTAGCTGCGGCTATCATTGTGGTGTTTCTGGTATTCCTCTCGAAGGGAAAATTTTCTCCAAATTTTATTTTGAAGGCGAAAACCTCAAGTGAAGAAGGGTTTTCCAGCGCCGCAAGCGACCTGACTTCTCTGGTTGGTCTTGAGGGCGTCGCACAAACGACTTTGCGTCCTGCCGGAAGAGTCAGGATTGGCAATAAGGTTTATGATGTGGTGTCCAGCGGAGACTATATCTCCTCTGGCGAACCCATACGTGTGGTTGAAGTCAACGGAAATCATATTGTCGTTACAGCAGCGGCTGTCGGACTATCATAATTGTGGAGGCTTGTATCATGGATACAGTCATTGTCATTGTCATTATTTTTGCTGTTTTATTGTTTCTCGCTCTGTTTTTCAGTTTTGTGCCGGTCGCACTTTGGATCAGTGCCCTCGCGGCAAATGTACACGTTGGGATTCTCACGCTTGTCGGTATGCGCCTGCGCCGCGTCGTTCCGTCCCGCATTGTGAATCCCCTGATTAAAGCGACGAAAGCCGGCATCGACCTTCCAATTAATAAGCTGGAGGCACATTATCTTGCCGGCGGAAACGTGGACCGTGTGGTCAATGCACTGATTGCCGCACAGCGCGCGGACATTCCCCTTGAGTTTGAACGCGCCGCCGCAATAGATCTCGCCGGGCGTGATGTACTGGAAGCCGTACAGATGACAGTTAACCCAAAAGTGATTGAAACGCCTATCGTCGCTGCTGTTGCAAAGGACGGTATCGAAGTGAAAGCGAAGGCAAAAGTGACCGTACGTGCTAATATAGACCGTCTCGTCGGCGGTGCCGGCGAACAGACGATCATTGCCCGTGTTGGCGAGGGCGTCGTCACTACTATTGGTTCCTCCAATACGCACAAGGAGGTTCTTGAAAATCCGGATCGTATTTCACAGACAGTTCTTACGAAGGGTCTTGAGTCCGGTACTGCTTTTGAAATTCTTTCGATTGACATTGCCGACGTTGACGTGGGCCGTAACATCGGCGCCCAGCTCCAAACTGACCAGGCAGAAGCCGATAAACGTATCGCACAGGCAAAAGCGGAAGAGCGCCGTGCTATGGCGGTCGCGCGCGAGCAGGAAATGGTTGCGGCCGTGCAGGAAATGCGGGCAAAGGTTGTGGAAGCTGAGGCTGAGGTTCCAAAAGCCATGGCAACCGCATTGCGTGAAGGAAAAATGGGCGTGATGGATTACTATAACATGAAAAATGTCATCGCAGACACGCAAATGCGGAACTCCATCGCAGACCAGCCGAGCGAATAGGATTTGAATGATGAAGCCAAAACAATATCTTCCGCCCAGCATTCTGACTGCGCTTTCGGAAACGCAAAAAGCCATGAACCAGCGCCTTACGATTATCGGTGAAACGTTTGGCCCATCTAAGAACGACGAGCAGGGATCTGTCCTGCGGCACCAGCGAAAAGGTCAGAGTGAAGCCGGTGTCCAACAGGAGCACCCTGTTTTCGATGCCGGTGCGGAACAGCGTGAATCTTCCGACGCAGTTCCTTCTCCGTCTTTGCCTGTGGAACCGCCTCAGCAGGAGTCTGTGCTCCCGGAAAACGAGCTGCAAAAAGATGTGCCTTCTGTGAACCCTTCTAATAAAGCCCTAAAATCCATTGGAAAGCTGAACGCGGCAGAACTGCGGCGCGCAGTCATCCTGTCAGAAATTATTGGTCCGCCGCTCTCCCGGCGAGGTAGATAACAGCAAAAAGCCGCGTTCTCCGTCTTTAAAGAGGAGGTGTGACGCATGCCCGGTGGTATTGAATTCAAATGGTTTCAAGATCAGCAGCAAGGGATTCAGCTTCTATCTACTTTAAACGCACGGAAGGCCAACCAGATTGGGCTTCCAAATCGCGACACGGAGCGCAAGGTACGCCGGCGCGCCAAACGGCGCGCAGTAAGATACGAGATTGCGTCCGAGGGACTCGGTGCCTATCTGAAGCATCGTTTCTCGCGAAAATAGCATTCACGCTGTAAAACCAGATACGGAAAAGTCTCCCGGCTACCGGGAGACTTTCTTATGATGTCCGTCGGTTCTTCGCAGGTTCAGTAGCGTCGGTTTGCTTGCGGTGTGGTCACAGGTCACGGCAGGCACCGGCAGTAAAAAAGCAGACCCGGAATAAAACCGGGTCTGCTTTTTCTTATTTTTAAGGATATGATATCCCTGAAAGCTAAACCTTACTCCGCGATCTCTACCGTATCACGGCCGAGGGTCTCCAGATAACGATTTACGCGAGCCTGCATTGCATTGATATACTCCTGGAGGCCCAGGTTATCATATGCAAACTGAATCTGCTCGTCAATCGCATCCACGGACGTCGCACCGGTGATGATACCCGTCGTCAGCTCACGCAGGAAGGTCTTCAGATCGGTATCGTAGGTAGCAATGATCTCGGCTTCGTCAGACGTTGCCATGGTGGTATACGAATAATAGGCGGTCGGACGGTAATTCGGATTATCAAGGACATAATACAGCATCTGCTCAGATCCGGCAATCATGGTATCGGTGACAGGGCGTCCGGCAGCGGCGTTTGTTTCACGCCAGGATTCAATGGTCTGGTTATCCTGGGCATAGGGCTCGCCGGCATCAAGAGCATCCTGCGCATTGTCGTATACGTTCTTAATCGGGGCCCAGAGGTTACCATGATGTGCGCCGTTAATCGGGAACAGAGTATTGGTAAGCCAATATGTACCCGCAGCGCCATAGCTGTGCAGTTCATCCTCATCATTGATGACATACTGGACGAAATCGCCGTTCTCGTCATAGTCCCACGCAACACCCTCTACGCCGTAACGGAACAGCATAAAGACGTCTTCGCGGCAGAGGAAGTCCATAAAGCTTCCGGCAGCCTGATAATCACAGGTAGAGGCAAAGGAAAATCCTGTAAAGAACGCCAGAGATTCCTGGATCAACAGGCGCGGCTCTACACCTTCCACGGCTTGCACGATCGGCATCGGCATATAATAGCCTTCCGGATCACCGGTGTCCCAGAACTGCAGGTTCGACGGCATCATACCGATTGCAGAAACGACGTTTGCCGCAACCGTAGTTCCGTTACCCCAAGGATGTGTACCCTCGACGTAGACAAGGTTATCATTATACAGCATGTTCATATACGTACAGAATTCCGCATAGCCGCCTGACAGTGCTGAAACCTCAATCACGCCGGTAGACGGATCCTCAATAAAGTCCGTATACGGCAGGCCGAACCACTGGCCTACGCCGGAAGTCTGGAAGTCGCTTCCCAGCAGGCCAACGTAACGCTCATCGGCGGAACCGTTACCGTTAATATCTTCATCCTGGAAAGCCTTAATTGCCTGATAAAATTCATCCGTAGTCGCCGGCATGGAAAGACCCAGCTTATCCAGCCAGTCCTGACGGACGCACACGGAATACGCACCGTGGATCTGTCCGTTTGCACGCGTGTCATACTCATTGGTGGAGAAATCCAGAGAGGAGCCCGTGCTGTTTGGCAGCGGCACATAGTACCAGTTGCCGTCGTCAACGGTCGCATACGCTTTCAGGTACAAAAGCGCATCTTCATCATTATAATAGCCTCTGGCGGAACCGTCGGAATACTCCAGAATCTCGTCCATGGAAGCCAGGCTTCCTCCTTCGATCATCTGCAGAATCTGCTGATCCGAGAGAACCTCGCGGGTATTGAAACAGTCGGGGAGGGTGCCGCCTGCGATTAAGCCGTTTAACGTATTCAGATACGCCTCGCTGTAGACGCAGGTATAGGTATAATCAATGTTATAGATATTACTAACAATATCATAGATTTGCTTGAATGTTTCAAATTCCTCGATTTCTTCGTTGGTGTACTCGTCGTCATAAGTACCGAGATACTCCAGCGCAACCCTTTCCGTTTCGACCGGGTTGTCACCGCCATTTGCTTCGTCGCCGGTATTGGCGTCGTCGCCGGCATTATCGACATTCGAAGTGTCGGACTGATCGTCGTCCGTGCCGCCTTCGTCCGTCGCGCACGCGCTGAAAAGTGCAAGCAGCATGAATACGGCGATGAACAGTGCGAAGATGCGTTTTTTGTTCATACCTTTTCCTCCTTGTTTTTAATTTCCCTTTCAGGGATAGTACCCACTTATGAAATATTAGTGAATACATGTTTAAATTATATCAATAAATTATTAAAATGTCAATAAGAAAATTAAATATTTAACAAGAAATTTGGTTCCGTCACGCAAATAATTACGATATTCGCTAAATTATGAGAAAACTTCCAAGATTTTTTCCTCGCAATTCCGGATAACAAGAAACGGCAAAAGTGTTTGAAAAACACGCAGCCATTCCTTTCCTATAGCAAAAAATAAAAACCCCCTGTGCAAATCATGCACAGGGAGTTTTTACAAAATTACTCGTTGATTTCAACAGGTTCGCGGCCAATCGTCTCAAGATAACGGTTGACACGTGCCTGCATGACATTGATATACTCCTGGAGACCCAGGTTGTCATAAGCAAACTGTACCTGCTCGTCAATGGTGTCGGTGGAAGTGGAACCGACAATCATATTCGTCGTCATTTCAAGCAGATAAGTCTTCAGCTCCGTCTCATACTGCGCGATGATGGCGGCTTCTTCATTGGTTGCCATCGTCGTGTAGGAATAGTAGGCAGTCGGATGATAGTTGTCAACGCCGAACTCCTTCAGAAGGAGAAGCATCTGCTCAGCGCCGGAGATAACGTCAGAACCAACACCGTGCTGCTCCTGCCAGCTCTCACGAGTCTGATTTTCCTCGGTATACGGCTCGCCGGCTGCAAGAGCCTCGTCGATGTCATCATAGGTCGCCTGCGGGACGCCCCATAGGTTACCATGGTGACCGCCGTTGATCGGGAACGCGTTGTTACCCAGCCAGTAGGTCTGCGCAGAACCGTAGCTCTCAAGATCGCCCTCATCCAGCGTATAAGAAGTAACCGTGCCGTCCTCGTTCCAGTCCCAAGCCGTACCTTCAATACCGAACTTGAAGATCATATAAGTATCCTGGCAAGTCAGGAAGTCCATAAAGGTACCGGCAGCCTGATAGTCACAATCCACGGAGAAGGAGAAACCGACAAATGCAGCTTCGGATTCCTGGATCAGCAGACGGGGCTCAATGCCCTCAACAGCCTGGACAATCGGCATCGGCATATACATACCATCCGGATCGCCCGTGTTCCAGAACTGCAGGTTCGACGGCATCATGCCGATAGCAGCAACCGTATTGGCACCGATTTCGGTAGCGTTGCCCCACGGGTGCGTGCCTTCGACGTACACTAGGTTATCCGCATACAGCTCACCCATGTAATCGCAGAACTCCTTATAACCATCCGTCAGGCAGGAAACCTCGATCTCACCACTTGCAGGATCCTCGATGAAGTCGGTGTACGGAAGGCCGAACCACTGGCCAACACCGGTGGTCTGGAAAGCACTACCAAGTTCGCCAATGTATCTTTCATCCGTCGTGCCGTTGCCGTTCGCATCCTTCTCCTGGAATGTCAGCAGCATCTGATGGAACTCATCCGTGGTAGACGGCATCTCAAGGCCAAGCTTATCCAGCCAGTCTTGACGGACGCACACAGAGTAAGCGCCATGAATCTGGCCGTTGGCGCGCAGATCATATTTGGAGTTCGAGAAGTCAAAAGAAGAACCCGTGGTATTGGGCAGCGGTACATAATACCAGTTGCCGTCCGCAACCGTTGCAAACGCTTTCAGGTACAAAAGCTGTCCATCGGTGTTATAATAGCTCTTGGAAGATCCGTCGGAATACTCCAGAATATCATCGACAGAAGCAAGTCTTCCGGCTTCAATCAGCTGATTCATCGTCGTATCATCGAGAATCTCACGGGTGCAGAACATATCCGGGAGTGTATTGGCAGCGATATAGCCGCTGAGCGTTGTCAGATAGGCGTCGCTGTAAATAATGGTCCAGGTGTAGTCCAGATTGTAGTCTTCGGTCACCAGATCCATCAGCGCCTCATAAGTGGCAAAATTATTGTCTCTGGCTTCCTCGGCGGTTGCATACGTGTTGGCGCCCTGGTTGCCAAGCCACTCGATAGAGCGCTTTTCTCCCTCTGGCGGGGCATCGTTTGCATCATCGCCTTCATTTCCGGTATTTGCTGTGTCGTCCCCATCGGTTCCGACATTCGCCTGGTCATCATTCGTGTCTTCATCCGTCGCACATGCGCTGAAAAGCGCAATCAGCATGAAAACCGCGATGAGCAAGGCAAACAGACGTTTCGTGTTCATACCTTTCCTCCCTAATCTTTCAATCGGTTTTCTTCATTTCAAACGGCTATTTCCGCCGTCTAAATGAATTAGAGCATGTCTATTATATTCCCAAATTCACAAAAAATCAATAACAACTACTTCATTGCACAACAAGTTGCGCAATTCTTCCCACTTCTTTTTCTATTCAAAAAAAGTTTTTCAAAACAAAATACATATAATTTGTGTATTTTTTCTTAGTATAGTCAAAAATATGGACGTTATTTTCCAGTTTTCCAAAGCACTCCCCTTCTGTGACTTTTTGAAATATTTTTAGCATATTTTCATAATATTTTTGCAAATCAATTGCATAACCGGCTCATGCCGGTTCCCCATCCGGGCCTTTTCGGAACAGGGACATCATCGCAGGCATCACGGTTCAGTGCTGGTAATTTCCATATTTCCTGGTCATATAATCGTTAAACTCCGCACGCTGCCGCTGCCATTCCTCCTGCGAAACATAGGTATCGGCAATGTCCTTGACATCATAGGCGTCAAAAAGATCCGCGATATGCTCTGCGCCGCCGACAATGGAAAGACCGCCGTCTACACAAATCACCTGTCCTGTAATATAGGACGCCTTCTCAGACGCCAAAAACGATACAACGTCTCCCATATCTTCCGCATAACCATTGCGGCGGAGCGGAATAAACTTTGGCGAGTTGCGATAGAAGGGGTTTGCTTCTTCATCCTCGGCCTTTGGGCTGCGCACATTCGTCACGCCCGGGGAAAAACCGTTAACACGGATTCCATAGCGGCCCAGATCAATGGCAAAGGATTGAATGGTGCGGTTGAGTCCGGCCTTCAGGCCGCCATACACGCCGTCATTAGAGTGGGGTGCAAAACCGCGAATGGACGTATTGAAAATAATCGACCCCTGCACGCCGTTTTCCACCATATATTTTGCGGCTTCCGACGCGCCGAGTATCATACCGCGATAATTTAAATAATACATGCTGTCCATGGTTTCAGCAGTAATTTCCCGCAGCGTCTGGAAGCGTGTGATGCCGGCGTTATTGACATCCACGTCAAGCCTTCCCAGTTTTTCGACCGTTTCCCGCACGAGGCGGCGCGGGACTTCCACATCAGAGGTATCTCCGTGCAGCAGGCAGGTACGGACCCCCATCGCCTGAATTTCCTCGCAAACGCCCTGCGCACGTTCCGGAGAGCGGTTATAGTGCAGCGCAATATCATAACCGTCGCGCGCCAGCGCCCTGGCAACGGCCGCACCGATACCCGTAGAGGAACCCGTTACAAGAGCCACTTTTCCATTTCTCATGATCGAACCTCCCAACATTTTTCTCAATATGTCCCGGCAAAAGGACTGTGCTTCCGATATCTGGACACACAAGGATGTACATGAAATGTAGCCCCATTATAGTATCATAAAAGAGCGAAAGCAAGAAAAACTGGCCTTTTAACATAACAAAAAAGCAATCACAGTGAAATTTTCAAACTATATGCCTTCTTTTTTAAAACATTTGAAAATATCAGAACCGCCTTGCGCCGCCAGGGCCGGCGCCGTTTTAACGTGTGGTAACGGGAAAAGACGTCATATATGTAAGGATGCCGGATCAACGGCCGGAGGCACAATTCGCCGCACCCTATGTATTGTTTATAAAATTCATTTTTGATATAATAAGCACATTGGGTGGTGATCTTATGTTTAAAAGCGCATATAAAGACAGATACCTTTTATATGCCGATAATTATGTCGAAAATGAGCAGGAAGACACCTCTTTACTGAATATTAATGAGGCGCACGAGCTCATTTATTGTAAATCCGGCCGCCTGTCGGCAAATGTCGAAGGCGTGTCCTACACGGTCAATCCTGGTGAAATTCTGATTACACGCGATGCAGAGGTTCACAAAGTTACGCCGCTTGATTTTCCGTCGGAATTTCATCATATGGAGTTCAGCCCTTATTATTACTATATCTTTGATTCGGATTACCGCATTTGCAGGCCGTTTACCGAGCGTGCGCTCGGCATAGGTTGCGTAATTCCGCGCGGCAAAGTCAACAGCACTCTGATTGAGTCCTGTTTTGCATGTATTGCGGCCGTCCCGGACACTTATATGCGCAGAATCGCCGTATTTGGCGCGCTGACAATGATATTGAGCGAGATTAACCGGGTTTTTGACTATGAATATTTCGATGCGCCCGCCGACAGTCGTTCCAAGCTCTTGCGCGATATCATCACATACATCAATGACCATCTGGAAGATGATTTAAATCCGGACGGTATTGCTGCGAACTTATATATTTCCCGTTCGCAGCTTGACCGCATATTTAAGCAAAATCTCGGTTTTACACTCTGGAAATACGTCACGTTTAAGCGTCTGATCCGGGCGCGGCACCTGTTGCACGCGGGCATTGCAAACAATGAAGTGGCCCGGCGCTGCGGTTTTGGCGATTACTCCACATTTTATAAGGTCTATACAAAGATTTTCGATACGCCGCCGCGTGCCGCTCAACCCAACGATACTACGGATCCTCTGTTAAAGCAGTTTTATAAATTTGACGAGACCTGCAGCACCATGGATACGCCGGGCGAACAGTTTCAAATCATACAGCGGATCAAAAAGCTGACGCTTGATTGACGCATAGCCGGGTAAAGAGTCCTTATGAAAGAATATGAACCCTTTCAACGTGTTTTAGACGCTTTTTCACTTGGAACGCCGACTGCGCTCCCAAAGTTGCTCACCGGCGGTTTGATGCATCGTATGTACCGCGTTGAGACAAGCAGCGGAATTTGGGCGCTTAAATGCCTGAATCCCGACGTCATGCGGCGGCCTGAGGCAGTGGGAAATCTGCAAGCCGCAGAGCGTATTGCACAGAAGCTGTCGGCAATCGTTCCGGCATCAACTGCCGTTTTGGTTCACGGTCATCCGCTCACTGTCCTAAGCGGACAGTATTATATGCTCTTTAAATGGTGTCGGGGCGAACCAATTTTTCCGCCTGACCTTACGCCGGCTCATTGCGGTATGATCGGTCATATTTTGGGCAGGATCCATACGGCAGGACTCACACTTCCCGATATTCCCGCCGCAGAGAAACCGGCGGCAATTGACTGGAACGCGCTCGGCAAAGCATCCGGTCATATTGTGCTGCCGTGGGCCGTGCAATTTGCCGCCATGCTCCCCCAGTGCATGCAATGGCATGATGCGGCGCGGCAGGCTTATGCTGCATTAAACGCAACTTGCATACTCAGCCACCGTGATCTTGACCCCAAAAATGTTCTATGGGAAGATAACGTGCCCTGCCTGATTGATTGGGAAGCTGCCGGTCCTGTCAATCCGAATCTGGAAATTTTCACCGCACTCCGCGGCTGGTCGGATAACGGCGCAGGAGGAATTCTGGAGGCACAATTTCAAGCCATGTTATCCGCTTACTGTGCAGAGCGTTCTGTCAACGGGGTTCCATGGAAAGACATTGCGTCTGCCGCAATGACCGGCGTGCTTGAATGGCTTGCCTATAATGTCCGGCGCGCATGTGAAGATACGGCGGATATTGCGGAGCGGAAGCTTGGTGCAGCGCAGGTCACGGCAACACTGAACACGCTGCGGACATACGAAACAACAACCACACAGATGCTGAACCTACTATATCATTTTGCGAATTAACAACAGCCGTGCAGCTATCCCCTATGGGGCACTGCACGGCTGTATTTCTGTGACAGACGAGCGCCCTGCTGCATAAGATAAGAATATCTTTCTGATGAAAAGGACGGCTCATTTATGAAACTGATTGAAATTCCCTATAACCGCGAACTTGCAGTCTCCTACTCACACCGCTGGGCATATGGCCGCAATCCGGAGTATTTCGACTTTCAGGGCATCGGCGGCGACTGCACAAACTTTGCTTCGCAGTGTATCTATGCGGGCGCCGGCGTAATGAACTACACGCCGGTATACGGCTGGTACTACATCACGGCAAACGACCGTACGGCTTCCTGGACCGGCGTGCAATACTTATATAACTTTCTAACCGGCAATTTAAACGCAGGCCCATTCGGCACAGATACCGACATCTCCCGAATGCAGCCCGGAGACATCTGCCAGCTCGCCATCAACCGTGCGGAATTCCATCACACACCGGTCATCGTCTCCGTAGGCGAGACGCCATCTCTCGACAATATTTTAGTCGCCGCACATTCCCGCGACGCGGATTACCGGCCGCTATCCAGCTACAGTTTCCGCGCAATTCGTTTTATCCACATCGAAGCAGTCCGGACGTTTGTGCCTGATGAAGAATAGATACCGTGATTTTTCCGATCGCTTATCAAAATGCGGCATATGAAAATTCATATGCCGCATTTCACTGCTCCCATAAACGATACGCCGGCCGGTATTCCAGGCACAAAGCAAATATCTGACACCGCCCACCACCGCACGTCATTTCTTTTCATACAAGAGCCGAACCCGCTCCAGGCAGGAGACGTCATCCGATACAGTAGAAAGTCCGCCTATCTGGCTGAGAGATCCCATAAGCGGAACATCCGCAAGCTCCGTACCGCGCAGTGCGGCGGCGGCAGCACCGGCAATACGTTCGGCATGAATCACACGGATGTCGCGCCCAAAATACGGCTCTATCCGAACGTCAACCGGCTCCGTCAGTCCAGACGCATTGTGTATTTTCGCCACCAGCAGCTGCGCTTTTGTCAACTGCTCCTCCCGTTCTCCGACCGTATCCGCCGAAACGGCGGCCCGGATCGAATCCTTGACTACAGCATCCACCGGGAGGCGGTCAAACGCCGTTCCAAACCACTTACTGTAGGGCGCGTAGGTATCTGCATATAAAAAACACAGCCGCATCAGACGTTCCGCAATCCGTGCGCATATCAGGCGGGCTCCCAGCTCATCGCCATATGCGCCGCAACGTTTTACAAACGCCTGTTCACACGCGACAGCATCCCAACATGAGGCGATGAGATAAATCCGAACATCCCGCGGATAATGCCTGAGCGGAGCAAGCGTCTCCTGCATGGAAAGGCCATCCACATAAAATTGTGCTCTGGCAAGCGACAGGAGCCTGTGTTCAGAAAACGCCAGCCAGTCGGCGGCCCTCAGGTTCCCGATATCCGAACGTCCCAGCTGGCTCTTTACATACCCGGAAACCGTATGGACGAAAAGCAGCGGATCGACCGCTCCGCAGTCTATCGTCACCGCATGCCGTACGCCATGATCATTTGGATCAGGCGGGGAAAAGCTCACGCTGTAGCCCTTATAGGTGTAGGGAAGCCGCCGCGCAAACACGCGCCGGATCTCGGGTTCTTTTTCCATATCTTCCTGCCGCAAAAACAGGTAAAACCGCGGTCCCCACATGTGGTCGCGCGAAACCTCATCGTCATAACCAAGCACATCCGACCCATACCCCAAAAAGCCGGCCGTATAGCAGAGGTCCGGAAATGCCGTTTCCAGAATTGGTTTGGCGATTTCAAAAAAATAACTCTCGCAAAGTTGTTTTCCCGGTATAAACGCAGGCATAAAACCACTTCCCTGCCATTCCACAGTTGTTTCAACGTACCGCGCCGCGCCAAGCGCGCAGGTCTTTGAAAAAATTGTTTTTATTCACCGCATTTGCCGGCGTCACTCGCCTTTTTCCGCGATATCCTCCAGCAGCAGTTCGTCCTGTATCGTAAGGTCCGCCTTCTGAAGAAGAGCAGGCCTTCGCGTCAACGTACGCAGCAGCGACTGACGGCGGCGCCATTTTTCAATATTGACGTGGTGCCCCGAGAGCAGAATTTCCGGCACACGGCGTCCACGCCACTCCTCCGGCCGGGTGTACTGCGGATACTCCAGAAGGCCTTCCCAGTGGCTCTCGTCCGTAAAACACACCTCCTCAGACAGCACACCCGGCACCATACGGCAAATGCAGTCCGCTACCGCCATGGCCGGGATTTCGCCGCCCGTCACCACAAAATCGCCAATGGAAAGCTCCTCATCCACACACGCTTCAATAAACCGCTCGTCCACGCCCTCATAGTGGCCGCAGACCAGGATAATATGCCGGCGCTTCAGAAGCTCCCGCGCCACATCCTGGTCAAAGCGCCGGCCCTGCGCGGACATCAATATCGTATGCACCGGCTCTCCCGCCTGCTCACACAACGCCTTGTGACAGAGGTACAGCGGCTCCGCCAGCATCACAAGACCCTTTCCCCCGCCGTATGGATAATCGTCCGTACGGCGGTTATACGTCGGGGAATAGTCCCGGATATTCACCGGCTGAATCCGAATTAATCCGCGCATCTGCGCCTTGCCGATCACGCTTGTCCGCATGACAGAATCAATCATATCGGGAAAAAGCGTCATAATGTCAATTGTCATGTTACAGTCATTCATCGTCCGTCATTCCTTTGATTGTTTCGACCGTAATCACCCGTGCGACGGCATCAATTTCCTTGACAAAAACGGGATTCGCCGGAATCAAATATTCCTGCCCATCATTTTGCACGGCATAAACATCTCCGGCCGGAAGGTTCAAAACCTCTTTCAATGTACCGATATTGCGGCCGCAGCGCCGGTCGTATACCGTCATGCCGATCAGATCCTGCACAAAGTACCGCCCCTCGGGGAGCCTGACGTCGTTACGGTCCACATAGACAATCCGTTCCCGCAGGCGCATGGCCGCTTCCACACTGTCGACGCCCACAAGCTTCATCAAAACAAATCCCTTTTGAATACTTACAGAGGTCACTTGGTATTCTTTGCCGTCTATATACACCCGGTGCAGCGTTTTAAAAAACTCCGGTCCGTCGCTCCACGGCATAATCTTTACCACACCCGCCAGCGCATGTGTATTGACAACTTTTCCGGTTTCCAAGTATTGTTTCATCTTTCATCTCCGATCAGCCGCATGGCCTCGACCACATTTACATGCTCCAATTCGCAGAGCCGCGCCGCATTCTCCAACAGTACCGCGCGGGGACTTTCCATCATCTCATCAATGAACACACACAGCGTCTCCGCATCCATATTATCCAAGTCAATATAGAGATCCGCATGCATATAGCGCATGAATCCCTTGACCTTTTTGTCATACACAATGCCTGCATTCGGCACGCCAACACGTGCGGCAAACACCAACGCATGCAGCCGCATCGACAGCACGCACTTCATCCGGGAAATAATCCCGATTGTCGTCTCCGTATCAAAACGCCGGCGGAATGCATACGGTTCCGCTCCCAACGCCCGCGCCACCGCATCTCCGGCAGATGCGTCCTTCGGCATTTCAATCGGCAAAATGACAAGCTCCAGCCCATGCGCCTCACGCGCATAGCGCACAGCCTGCGCAATCACGGGAACTGCAGCTTCAAAGCCCGGCCAGTTGCGCACGCACAGACACAAATAATTCCCGTGCGGCGGGATTCCGGCGGAATCAAACGCAGCGTCTATGATCTCATCGGCCGCGGGAGAAAGCGTAAGGGCAGGGTCCGCAGCCATGGCAATGTGGGGATGCGTGACCCCCATCAAAGCAAGTTCCGCGCGGGAATCGTCTTCCCGAAGCGTAATCGTATCTACACAGCGATTGAGCACATGGGCCGCCCGGCGCCGGTTGCGTTCAGAGACTACCGGACCAATCCCGCAGCCGTACATCATGACGCTTGCGCCGCGCCGTTTTGCAGCCGCTAACGTATACAGATAGAAATACAGCGAACGGTTGGAGGTGATATCCTGGATCAAACTGCCGCCGCCGTTGATGTAAACCGCTGCGCGCCGCATACGCGCATGCATTCTAGGGACATCAAAGGTAAAAATAGAATCCACGCGATAGTCAAGCGCCGTATCTGTCGGGCGCCGCGACATCACGCATACCGGCATATCCGGATCAATCGTCCGCATTTCGTTGACAATCGCACGCAGAATGGCATCGTCGCCCGCATTGCCCTTACCGTACGCGCCGCAAATCAACACGCCCGCACGTTTTTCGCGCACTGCATACCGCCGCAGCACCTTATTATAAATTTCAAACTGGGTACGCGCCATCTGGTCAAGCGAGAAGTGCGCGTTCGCCCGTTCCCACAAACGCTCCGCGAAGGTACGGCGCAGACCGGCGTCGCGCGAAAGCGTATAGAGCTGTCCGCTCAAAGTCTCTACATCCCGCGGGGTAAAGATATAACCATTTACACCGTTTTCAATCAGCTCCGGCATACCCCCGACGTCCGATGTAATGGTCGCACAGCCTTCGTCGATGCCTTCCAGCACGACATACGGAAATGTTTCAGACAGCGAGCACAGAACGTTAATATCCATCGCACGGAAGAACTCGTGTATATTTGTAATCCACCCTGCAAATATGACCCTGTCCGCAATGCCAAGCTCACGCGCCAACGCCTCCAGGGCGGCGCGATCCTCACCGTCTCCCGCAATGACAAGCTTTATCGGCGCGCCGCGCGATATGGCCAGCGCACAGGCACGAATCAATGTCGGTACGTCCTTGACAGCCGTCAGGCGCGCCGCAATGCCGCAAAGTACATCGCCTTCACAGTACTCCGCGCCAAACTGCGCAAGATATGCCCTCCGGTCTATGACCTTTTCCCGCTTTTTATAATCAATACCATTATAAATTGTAAACACGCGCGACGGCGAAAAACCGCGCGAAATCATCATGCGCGACGTCCGGTCCGCCACACAGGTATAATAGTCCACTACGCGCAGGCAGAGCCTGTTGATCATCCCGAACGTCAAATGCTTACGCAAGTTGCCCAGGTAATCAAGCCGGTAGTCGGAGTGAATCGTCGTCACGGTCGGGATTTTACGCTTTCGCTTGATAAGCACGCCCATCATATTCGCGCGCGCGCCGTGGCAGTGCAGCACGTCGGGCCGGAATTCATCCACAATTTTCAGCAATTTACGGTACGCCGCGGCAATTGAACGGCTCTCGTCCACAATCGTATCGACCCCCGCCGCACGACAGTCCTCCGCAAACGGCCCCTCACGGAAACTAACAAGCTTTACCTCGCAGTAGTCCTTTAACCGGGAGGCCAACGATATCACATGCGTTTTCGCACCACCGACATCGCCGCCTCCTATTAAATGCAGTATCCGCATAGCCGACCTCTTTTCAAGCAGTTTTTCAAATCCGTGACGCTGAAAACGGATTTCTTCCTATGTACAGGCAAAAGTATGCCACAAATCATATTTTTCCCGATTTAATTCATTATATCAAGCCTGATTCAAAATTTCAATAAAACAATTTTCAAAAACCTCTTGCATTTTGTATTCTAATATGGTATACTTTCATCAGGATGAAGGTTCCCAATTTTTTAAGATGAGAGGTGTTTACGAATGAAATTTGTATGTTCTGTTTGTGGTTATGTACATGAGGGCGATTCCGCTCCGGATTTCTGCCCGATCTGCAAGGCTCCGAAGGAGAAATTCGTTGCACAGGGCAGCGAAAAGACTTGGGCTGCTGAGCATGTAGTGGGCGTTGCACAGGGTGCTCCGGAAGATATCATGCAGGGCCTGCGTGAGAATTTCCAGGGCGAGTGCACCGAGGTTGGTATGTATCTGGCTATGGCGCGCGTGGCGCACCGCGAGGGCTATCCCGAGATCGGCCTGTACTGGGAGAAGGCCGCCTATGAAGAGGCTGAGCACGCCGCCAAGTTTGCCGAGCTGCTGGGCGAAGTCGTGACCGACTCCACCAAGAAAAACCTTGAGATGCGTGTCGACGCTGAAAACGGCGCTACCATGGGCAAGTTTGAGCTGGCCAAGAAGGCCAAGGAGCTGAACCTTGACGCCATCCACGACACCGTCCATGAGATGGCCCGCGACGAAGCCCGCCATGGCAAGGCTTTTGAGGGTCTTTTAAAGAGATACTTCAATAAGTAAGTCACTGCGTTAGAGAACCCCGGAGAGCCCGGGGTTCTCTTTTCTATTTCAAAACGCAGCCTTCGTAACAAAAGTTCCTTTTTCAGATTGCAAAACCCATTTCTTTGTAACGACAAAGAAACGGGTTTTGGATCCCAAAGAAAACGTTTGGGGGAATTTCCGAATATTCCCCCAAGCCCCCTTAACGGCCAAAGAGGGCTTTCCCCCCTCTTTGGATTTTCCCCCCACAACCGCGCCGCAGCCTTTAAATATGTGCAATTTGCAACGTTTGGTTAAACGTATATTATGTGCGATTCGCAACGTTCCTTGCTCTTAAATATTGCATATCGCAACATTTAAGAGCAATATGCAATTTGATTACTTAGTGTTGCATTTTGCAACTTAACTCACGTAGTCCATAATATGTTGCATATTGCACGTATTTACTAAGTAACAGCTGATATAGCGTTGCAAACTGCACAGCAATGACAGAGTAAATGTGCATTTTGCAACAATATTTTTATGCCGAAGTGTACAAAGCGCACATTTAAAATTGTGCAAAATGCAACAATATACTGTGCGTTTTGCACCAGCAAAAAGCCTATGTTGCATGATGCAACATAGGCGTGACAATTTAGCCGCTAAATGATGCATTATGCAACAATATTCTGCAGTATCGAGCACCAAACGTTGTAAATTGCATCAATATATCATTATATATTGCTTTTCGCAACATATAGCACGGCAATATGCTGCAACATGCAACCTTCTGCATCTAATTCGTTGCATACTGCAACACACCCCAGCCGTACAGCTGCCGCAAAGACAACGATGCATAAAATCATATTGATGCATTTGTTGCACATTGCAACATTTTCCTTAACAACACGTTGCATTACGCAACATAATGGCTCATAATGTTGCTTATCGCACATTTCATCAAATAGTATGTTGCAAATTACAACTATCAATAAAAAAATATTGCTGCACATTGCACCATTCACCGACACCATTGATGCAATTTGCAACAATATTATTTGATCTCTTGCTCAAGATTACGGAATACATCTGTATCAAAAAACTCTGTAATTGATATTCCCAATCCATCAATCAATTTTTTTAGTGTCACAATTCCGACATTTGAACTTATCCCAGTTAAAAAATCGTTTGCTGTTGACTGCGTTACACCCGACAGTGTAGCCAGACCGTTAATTGTCAAATTCCGTTCTTTCAAGAGTTCATAAAATCGTTCTCTTACTGCTTCAGAAATACCCATTTTCCACCTCTTGTTAAGAGATATCTTTGGGAAAAGGGTATCATTTTATACGAGCTTAGGTTAACGGAAAACACTTGACCAGAAAAATAAAGCGTGATATACTGGAAACGAAAAGAACTTACCTTATCGCGTGGGGAGTTTCCAAAGAGGGGCTCCGTCCCCTCTTTGGTCGTTTTAAGGGGTCCGGGGGAAATCGAAATCCCCCGGCCGCATTTTTCTTTGGGATACAAAACCCGTTTCTTTTTGGCGGGACAAAAAGAAATGGGTTTTGAAAAATTCTTTGTATTTCTTTCATAAAAGAAATACTATAAAAAATCCGTTGAAGCGGATTAAAAATCAGAGAAAACAGAAAAAAACACGGCAGCTGGAAGGAGCTGCAACTCCTTCCAGCCTGCGCAGGCGCTAGACCGCCTACACAACGGGGATTTCCCCGCACCGCAAGAACATTATACCGCCAAACCACCTGTTTGGCAAGCAATATCCCTGCGGTGGTGTTGCAATTTGCACTGTGTAGCGCATTTAGGACCCCGGTTTTTTGTCAATGCACGCAATCTTCCGGGTTTCCGGCCTGCACAGTGTATTCTGTTTTCTCCGAAGCCGGCGCTTGCGGGACGGGCGTAACCCGTCCCCGCGGGCACGGTGGAAGGAGAATAGATTGCAATACCAGCGGATGGCACGAAGGGGACCGCGTGCTGCGGTCCCCATGCCGGAGGGAGGATTTATGTCACGAAAGAAAGCATCTGAAAAATTTCCAAGTTCCTTTGCCCTGCAAATGAAAATCGAGTCCGCACTGCGGAATCCGCCGGAAAAAGGGTTTATCCCGCTGTTTAACTGGCTCGATGTGGATGAGCTTGTGGAGTTGATTTTGGGAAGGAAGAACGAGCAATTCATCATATTGGCAAAAACGCCGGTCTACGATGAGTTTACCTACGGCCGCGCAGGTAAGCTGTACGAAGAAATTTCCCGGATCCTGCAGCAGCTTGCGGCGGATGCGGGCGACACAGCCGGCACTGAAGGCGGGCAGGAGGCCTCCGAGCGGGTGGAGGCAATCGACGGTCTGCTGCACGAGCTGATGCACTACTGTGTGAAAGGCGGTTTCCGCGCCGGCTGCCGTCTTGGGCGGACGTTTGACCTGGGCGAGTTTATCAATATCGACGATGCCTGACGCATTCTGTCTGCGCGGCTGAATTCCCGTCATACCCGGAAATCGGGCGGCGGGAGTTTGGCCGCCTTTTTTATACAATTTCACAAGAATCACATTGACATATCCCTGTATTTTTGTTACGATTGAGATGACTTTAAAGACGGGAGGAACAGTATGGCACTTTTAAAGCAGGACGGAAACCGTCTGGTTCTGCGCAACGACACCGAACTTCTCTGGATTGAGCCCTGGGCGAAGAACAGCCTGCGTGTTCGCGCGGTACGTCACATTGACGTGCCGGAGGAAAACTGGGCGCTGCTGCCGCAGGAAAACCCGGGCGACGCAGTCATCACGATCGCAGACGGCGAAGGTACCATTCAAAACGGTAAGATCACCGCACGGATCAACGTTGCGGGAATGCTCTATTTTTACGGCGAAAACGGGAAGCCGATTCTGCGCGAGTATTGGCGTTCGCGCGGCGGCAACTTTGAGACGATGAGCGCGCTGGAAATTTTCGCGCGCGAGTTTACCGGGATGCGCGGCGGCGATTTTGAGCTGACCATGCGTTTTGAGGCCAATCCCGGCGAGCATATCTACGGTATGGGACAGTATCAGGACGGCATGATCGACAAAAAGGGTTGTGTGCTGGAGCTGGCGCACCGCAATTCGCAGGCGAGTGTCCCGTTTTACGTCTCGAGCGAGGGATACGGCTTTCTCTGGAATAATCCCTCCATCGGCCGCGTGACGTTTGCAAAGAACCGTACCGAGTGGTATGCGTCCAGCACCAAGGCGCTCGACTACTGGATCACGGCGTCCGACTCTCCGGCGGAGATCATGTCCTCGTATGCCGACGCAACCGGTCACGCGCCAATGATGCCGGATTACGTCATGGGATTCTGGCAGTGCAAGCTGCGTTACCGTACGCAGGACGAGCTTTTGGAGGTCGCGCGGCACCACAAGTCGCTGGGCCTGCCGATGGACGTGATTGTATCGGACTTCTTCCACTGGCCGTATCAGGGCGACTGGCGTTTTGATGAGACAGAGTGGCCCGATCCCGATGCCATGGTGCGCGAGCTTAAGGAAATGGGAATTGAACTGATGGTCTCTATCTGGCCGTATGTCGATCAGAAGAGTGAAAACTACAAAGTTATGCGCGATAACGGCTACCTGGTACACGCCGAGCGCGGCCTTCAGATCTGCGCGACGTGGAAGGGCAATACAATTCCCTATGATCCGACGAACCCCGAGGCGCGCAAGTTTGTCTGGAGCGTGGTCAAGCGCAACTATTTTGATAAGGGCATTAAGATTTTCTGGCTTGATGAGGCGGAGCCCGAGTGGGACTATGACTTTGACCACTATCGTTACGCCAAGGGCGCAAACATTGCAGTCGGCAACATTTATCCGCTTGTTTATGCGCAGAACTTCTATGAGGGATTAAAAGAAGAAGGCGTCGAGCTGCCCATCAATTTGCTGCGCTGCGCCTGGGCCGGTTCCCAGCGTTACGGGGCCCTCGTCTGGTCCGGCGACATCGACACCACATTCCGTTCCTTCCGTGAGCAGTTTACGAGCGGCTTGTCGATGGCCATGTCCGGCATCCCGTGGTGGACGTCCGACATCGGCGGTTTCCACGGCGGCGACCAAAACGACCCCGACTTCCGCGAGTTGCTGGTGCGCTGGTTCCAGTTCGGGGCGTTCTGTCCGGTATTCCGCCTGCACGGCGACCGTAAAAACGGCGACGATCCGGGCAGTGCTTCCAAGGCGCATACCGGCGGTCCGAACGAGGTTTGGAGCTATGGCGAGGAAGTGTATAAGATCCTGAAAAAGTATCTCTTCCTGCGCGAACAGATCCGGCCCTATGTGAAGTCCGTCATGGAAAAGACGGCCAAAACCGGCGCGCCGGTCATTCGTCCTCTCTATTACGACTTCCCGAAGGATAAGGCAGTGGCTACCATTGAAGATCAAATGATGTTTGGCGACGACATTTTGGTTGCCCCCATCTTCGAGCTGGGTGCGAGAAAACGCGATGTCTACCTTCCGGCAGGCGAAACGTGGATTGACGCGCACACCGGTGCCGAATACGCCGGTGGTCAAACTGTCACGGCGGATGCGCCGCTGGAACTCATTCCGGTGTTTCTGCGCCGCGGCGGCAACGTGAGCTTTACGTTGTAATCGCTGGTTCTTTTCTAGCCTGATAACGCTCCCGTCCCCAGAGAGTGGGGACGGGAGCGTTTTTTGAGCGGTACTTCTGAATGACCGGCAGGCGTCTTACAGTCAGGCCTTTTGCCAGACGCCATCGATATAACGATCCCCAATGCCAAAACCGTCAGGCAGCGCCACAAAGCCTCGTTCTGTAGCAAACGTTTCATCCGAAACCACAATATTCACACACACATGGTCTTGAATCACTGCGTATCTCATGTACATCCTCCTTATGTTTGCGGCAAGGAAAGGGGTGCGAACCATTCAATCAGCGCATAACCGTTTCCGCCCTCTCCACCTTTATTGACAAAACTGGGAACCGTTGTTCTGTTGACGTAAGGCGCACAGCCTCCTCCACCGCCACAGCCATATCCCTTGGCGTTTCCGCCTGGACAGGCCGTCCCACTCATGTGCAGATTTCGTGAAAAGATTCCGCCGTCTCCGCCGCCCATGAGTCCGGTTCCACCGTTAATCACAAGATTTTCACCCAACGCCGAAATTTCATTGTCCGAAATGGTTCTGGTATTACGCGTTCCAGGCAGATAGCCTGCGCCGGAACCGCCGCCTAACAGAGTTGCCTGATAGCTGCTCAGCATCATAGGCACATAGCAGCCGAACGCACAGCCGTTTACCCGCTGCGAGGTTTCCAGCAGCACAGACTCACCAAGGGCCATAGAGGTTTCCCCACCCTCCGTTGCAAAGCCGTCGCAGGAACTGAATGTCGGCATTGTTGAATATCCGTCACCCTTTGTTTGCATGACGTAAGCGTTTCCGGTACGTCCGCTCCCTCCGGCGCCAATGACAAACGTATATGTTTCATCCTCGTACAGTGCAAAGCGCTTTGACACCGCTATGGATGCATTACCGCCCGCTCCACAAAAAAAGGTGCGGGGAAAGTTGGCATTTTCATTCAGTGCCGCATCATAGACGGCAAAACCGCTGCCGCCGCCTCCTCCGCCGCCGAGCAAGGTCACCGTGTAGATCCCATCGTGCGGCGGAGACCAGTTTCCGGATGTTGTTATCAGATGCTTTTCGTGAAAGTCTCCCAACCCGGATGCCAGTTTGCCGGAGGTGACGGCGCCGTCCGCAAGCTTGGTCTCCGTTACGCTGCCGGAGGCCAATTTCCCCTCGGTGACCACATTGTCCGCAAGTTTTTCCGTTGTAATCGCGCCATTTTGTAACTTGGCGCTTGCGATGGAATTGTCCGGAATCGCGCCTACTGCCGTCTCATCGATTAATGTTTTCAGTGAAGCCAGCTGCTGCGCAACACTTTCGCCGGAAACGCCGGTAATCGCCGCAGATCCGATATGGTGCGCGCCGGAACTTCCCTCCGTCACAGCGTTCAACTGTTCCTGCAAATCGTTGATATGATCGCGAAGCTGGTCTGAAATCCCCTGTATTTGTGCGCGGATCGCATCCTCGCTCTCCGGCTCCGTCGGAGAATACTCGTAATTTTTCAGTCCGTCCGCCGGCGTAAACATAAAATCTTCAAACAAAACGGGATTGTCTGTCAATGATATAGACCTCCTTTACTTTAATTTATACTCGTACTGATATTGCACTACGGCCTCTGCGAGAGAAAGGTCGCTCCAAACATCGCTGCTCTCCAGCTCGATGGAAAAAAACAGTACCCGGCGCCGCAGTGGTCTTCTGGTAAAGGTTCGAAAATAGCCCGGGATGTCCCATGTGAATCTCGACCAGTTAAAAAGCCGCCAGCTAAAACTCGTCACTTTTATATTCACCGGCTCTGTGAGGGATACGTCGCTTTTTTTCTCATCAAACAGGTAGTGAATGGCCGTATTGCTGGAAACAGCGCCGCGACAGACAAACCAGACTCGTCCCAATGCCTTATACCAGTTCGGCCGTCCAAAGTCCAGTACGGCACTGCGCCAGCGCGCGACAATTGCGCTTCCAAAATCGTTAAACTGCCGCACGAACTGTACCACGACGCCTGTCTCCCCCGATGCCGGCTCCCGCCTCGCATAATACAGCATGTTTTTCCAGGTAAAAAACGCAACTGCCGGAATATTATCAAAAAAGTACCACGCGAGCCAGCGCAACGCATCCTCGTCCGTGCTATTGCGCACGGGCCTTGACACATTGTCCCATAAATAAACGTGGTTTCCCACGCTTAACCAGTAGCGCCCCTCAAAGCAACACGCAGATGCCGCCGCCAGATCGGACTGGGATTCTTCCAGAAGTCTCGCATTGATATTGCGGCTTACTGCCAGTACATTGCGCTCATTTTCCCGGCTTGTGGACGTAATCAGGCAGACGCCCTGCTCTGTATTTGCAAAAACAATGCGGTTATCAATATTGCAAATACTGCCCGGCATGTCGCAGCCGACAACGGGACTCAGAATATTGACCTCCAGCTTGGTGCTTCCGGAGACATAGCTATAGCTGACCGTTGCAATCTCATGCGCCTTAAAAACTGCCAACAGGTCGTACTGCCTGCCAAATCCCGTGATATCCTCATCGTTTCCAACGTGTACGCGATTTTCCGCGGGAAAATAGGTGGGCTGATACGGTTGTGAATAGTACAGATTATTCGTCCCATTCCCGCCCAGCATCACCCGGCTCTCTCCCGCGTACACGATCGCGTGACGGCAGGAGAGGATATCGCCGCTCTCCGTGGTGTCCGTTCCGGTGAGCGTGAATACAACATTGTCCGTTCCGGCTGCCGGGGCGGCGCTAAAAGTCGCAGTACCGTTCGTCCGGTTGACGGTAAAGCCGTTATTTTCCGTCATTGCCGTACCGTTTACTGTCGCCGTAACCATGCTGGCGGCAATGGTACAGCCTGCGGGCATGGTATAGACGGTGCTGCTTCCGTCTCCGGAGAAGGAAATGCGATAGCGGCTTGTCAGCACGTTGCGGCTCCCCGTCGCCGTGCCGTTTACGCTGCCGGACGGCGAACGTCCGGAAACCACCACAGGTGCGTACGGCTCTACGGTGCTGAACGTTCCGCCTGTCGAGACCAGATAGTCCGTACCGTTTAGAAAGTAGACCGCATCCCCGTAACGAAAAAACGTCCCTCTCGGCGATACGCCATCCGTCGCCTGAAGATCGGCCGCCTTGACATACGTTCCGCTCTCCAGATTCATGCGGTAAAGTGCCGTTCCGGCCTGTAAAACTGCATTTCCTGAGCCGTCCGCAATGGCCGCTACGACTTCAATTCCCAAATCCAGTGCGCCGGCAATACGCTGGCCCCAGCGTTTTGTAATGGCCCCCTCATAAAACCAGACATTGCGGCAGTCCGGAGACTGTGAGGTATCGAGCGTATGCGGCAGGTCGGCCACATTCAGACCGCCGTCGATACGTCCGTTTTTACCACCCAGGCGCAGTTCGTGTGTTTCACGCTTCGCAAAATCCGGCGAAAACCGTGCCTTCATTCTAACCCCTCCGTCCGCCAAAGAGTGTATTTTTTACACGCGAACTGCCGCCTCCCAGCACCGCAATCCGATCTTCATAGAGATTTAAGAACAGCATGGAAAGGTTTGGATCTTCATCCGTTAAAAGCATGGCGGCCACGTAATACGGAATTGCCTCCGCAGCTTCATCCGGTACGCCAAGAAGCGCCGTGTCGGCGCTCTCCTCTCCAATTGTGTGCGGATACACCGTGTAAAGTAACTCCACTGCGCCATCAAATTCCCACGGGAATCCAATCTTTCCGTTCTCCAGGCAATAAAAATTTCTTTCTCCATATGCAGCAAAGCGGCCGGACGGCGTGACCGATCGTACACCGCCAAAATCTGCAGGAAGCACATGGAACCGGCGCATATCCAGAAGTGGTATCTCTTCATATTGCGGAAAGGCCCGGTATAGTCCGGCAGCTGCAATATACGCGCCGGAGGCTTCCAGTGTCAGCCGCATTTTTATGCCGGCAGGCGGTAAACTTTCCAGTTCACCGTATACCAGCTCCAAACGGCCGCTGCCTACATGCGCGGTCGCCAGCGCCTCCTGCCATCCGTTATCGCCCTCCTGTTCCAGAACAGCCGTCAAGTCCCCGTCGCACAGCAGCGAGAACGCAGATGCGCCAGGACCCGTCAGCGTTATGCTGCCCTCTAGGTAGTGCATTCCCGTCCGGGAATCCAACGGACGCAACGCGTGCTGTGTGTAGGCGGCGCGCCGCACAAGCGGGCAGCGCTTTGCCAACTCCTTCTGTGCCGTGTCCACAGCGCTCTTTGCGCGGAACGAATAGTCCAAAAGTGTGGGGTCCGAAGAGGAAATACGGTCTCCCGAGACGCTGTAATAATTAATCAGTTTTTTGGTTTTTTCCAGGCAATCGCCTAATGTCATAGCACACCTCCTCTGAAAGGGATCCCCGTCCGGACATGCCGGACGGGGAAAATGTCCCCATTACGCGGGATTTGAAAAAATAATCGGTCTGGCATCGGTCCAGCCAACGCCGAAGTCTACGTACGGTACAATACGTGCAATCAGAGGGTTGTCCAGCGCGGCACGGATGACCGTCGGACGGCTGATATAGATTACCTTCGCGCATTCACGTAAAAGACTTGCGTCCGCCACAGCCCACTGCTTGGCAGTAAAGCCCACGTCGCCGCCGCCAATAACCATATATTGCATGCCGCAGACCGGATTCGCCGCGTTATTCGCATTATCGGGATTCAGTTGCGGAGACATCTTGGCCTGCGGTCCGCAGATTTCACGAGCTTTGCCTTCCAGTTCCGGCGAAACGAGCAAAATGCCGTTTGAAAAGTAATCCGTTAAAAACGGCAGGCCATCCGGCGTAACAAAGCGGTTTGCCATGATATTGGCTTTTGTGATAGCGGCCACGGAAAGCTCGTCTGTAATCAGGTTGGAATATGTACCGGCGTCCGTGTCTGCAATCGCTACGCCATCCTCATCGTGATCAGAAGCAATGGGGTGATCCGCTGCGGCCCACGGTTTGCCGTCGCCGCCCAACACCGCTTCGTTGAATGCGCTGCCGAACATACGCAACACGCCCATGTAAACGCTCATGGCGGCGGAATATGCCGCACGGCGGCCGGCGCTTCTCGCCTCCCCGGATTTATCGATCTTCGCATATTTATAGTCGATATCGATTGCACCCGCCTTCTGAACTGGACGGATCACAGTAATAAATCCGCGGCGCTGGTCCATATTATGCAGCTCGCCTGTGTATTCAGGGAGCTCCCCGTAGCCACCCATACCCTCAACACGATACTCCGCCGAGTGGGAATCTACTTCAGAAATAATCTTGCGCAACGCACCGAGGCGGTTGCGGTACTCGTAGTCAAATACCCTGTCAATCAGCGGGTACAAGTCATTTTTCCAGGCATTGTTTATATTTGTAACAGCCATTTTATGAATCCTCCTTATTCTGCACTGCTGGCATAAATATGAATCTTTGCCATCAAATAAATTCTGCCGTTCGGCACGTCGTGTCCAACGACTTTCAACGCAAAGTCACTTGCCGCGCTTCCCAGCGTCAAACGATCCCGGTTCGTATCAAGCGACCCGAGCGATGAGCCGATTGGCGGATACACTTCATACTGATCTCCCGCTGCAACGGCCCCTGCCAGCGTTTCATCCAGCGTAAAGGTCTTGCTGGTTCCGGTATAATCTGAAATTCCATATACCGTGCCGATAGCGCCGCTGTTTGTGCTGGATGCGGCGCGGGCAACCAGCTTTAACACGCCGCCGTTAAATGCGTCGTCTGCAAACGTAGCGAGCGCGGTGTCGGCGACGGTCGTCGTGCTGCCTCCAGTCGCGGTTATAACAGGCGCCGGACACGCAAAAATTGTGTTGGGGCCGTCTGCCACACGAATGCGGACCCCATTTGCGCGCGGATCCAGATAAGACGCCTCTCCCGTGTGATTTTCCAGGCAAATGCCCAGAATAGCGCCGGACTGCGACGCATCTGCTGCGGTCACCTTTCCGTCTGTCAACACAACGACCTGGCCACGGCGCAGCACCGTATTACTTGCCACGTCATATTCCCCTTCGGGTATGATTGCGGTTGATTTATCCTGAATAAGTTCCATAAAAACCTCCTGAACTTTGGCCGTCAGCCTTTTAAAGCTGCGGCATATTCTCTTGCAGTCATTGCATACTCTGGATGCTCACGGTTCCACTCCGTCAAAAATGCGTTTTGCGCGTCCGTAAGTCCGGCGGAGGAAGCACTCGTACGCGCCCGTCCACTTCCGGTTGCGCGATTGGTACGCGCGCGGAATTTTTCTGTAAGCTTCTGCTCCACCGTCTCGCAAAACGCAAGATAATCGCCGTAAACCGTAACGAGATCCAGCGTTTTCCCACGGGCAAATAGGGCAAACTGCGGATCTTCGCAGAGAGCTTCGAGATCTGCCTCAGGATATGTCCCAATCAATTCCTCGATTCCCGCAGAAAGTTCTTCCTGCGGAATTTCAGGAAAGAGTGCCATCAGTTTTTCCAGCACATGCTGTTCGTTCCCAGTCTCTTCAATCTTATTTTCTTCCATAACGGTCTCCTTTTCATGGTTTCTTTGCCGTCGGATCGGCTGTTATCTCCGGCCTGTTATCCTCTCCAGCATCCTGCTCTCCAGGCAGCGGGACCGCTTCCGTATCCTCTTCGGCAAAAATTTTTTCAAAGTGTTCCTCAATTTCGCCCGCGCGTTCCAGGCCCAGTAACCGCAGAACATCCATGACAAGCGGATAATTCTCACGCGTTACCTGGTGCCCCAGGAGCGCGTCGATTGCACTGAGCGTAAATGTATTGCTGCGGCGCATACCGTCGTCTGTACTGACGAAAGCGTCCACAATCGGGAAATACCCGTGTTCATCTAAAAAGTTGTTGGCATTAAACGTAAACACCTTCGGTTCTCCGCCGTTTTGCGCGCCCAGGAAAATTACGCGGTCCTCATCATAAAATTCCAAAGCCGTCCAATCGATCAGCGTGTAAAGCCTGGAAAATGCGTTAATACGCTCACTTTTCTTGGGAACACTCCGCGCATCGCTGCGCTCGATCAGTTGAGAAAGCGCTGCGGCGGAGGTCAGACTCGTCTGCACAATTCCGCGGTCTATGTCAAGCGTGCCGAGTGTCTCTGATATCATCTCGCGCAGCCTGGCGGTCATCTCAAGATGGGAGGAGTTTCCTCCTAATCCGCCCAAACGCGCCACCTTTCCCATCGCGCCGGGCTTTAAGCGCCACAGCGCGCCGGGCCGGTTTTCCGGTTCCTCGGAAAAAGCGTCATGCTCGGCCAAAATGATATCGCTTCCATAAAACGCACTTGCCAACTGCGCCACACTCAGCTCACGATCTACGGCGTCAACAAGCGTCAAAATCGGTTCGATATCCCCGGAGCCCCAAAAGCCGTCCGGGTTTGATACACGGTACTGAATTACAAACGGATAGCTGGTATTATAAAGTGCCGTGCGCTGCCAATACTTTTCAATATGCCGCAGCTCATACCCTCCGGCCTGAATGCTGCAACAAATATCGCCGTCCTCATCGCGGTACCAGTGTTCCGTTACGGCAATCACATCATCCTGAGCCGTATACGTCTCCGGTTCAGGCGTCAGGTATGGATCGGCCGCCCGTGCCAACTGTTCGACGTCTATGCCAAGGCACTTCAACTCTCGTCCATACGTGCGCTCGAACGCACGCCGGTGTACAGGATACACAAACTGGAGATATTCGCACTCATCCAGACGTTTTGCAGATGGATCCGGGTACAAAGAGCGCGGGTCAACCGGTACCACACGCACATCGCCATTCCCGGCGTCATCCCAGTAGACTTTCCACGCCGAACTTCCCGTAATCAGGCAGCGCCGGTCGTTTGACGCCATCTCATCCGCCACGCGATTCTGTGTCAGGATATACCGCACGACGTCTTCCCGCTGTCTGGCACGGATGCTGTCCAGGTCATCGTCGCGTCCCCGAAACGTAAAGTCAGGCAGCTCCGAGGTAATCTGACTCTCCACCTGCAAATAAGGATCGGGAGACATTGCAGCAATCCATGGAATACCCGCATCACGGCAACTCTCGGCAATTTCAAGCTGCGTACGGTGCCGCCCTGCATAGTACTCATAACACACCTGCCACCGTTCATCCGCCTCAGCGCGATAACTCTTCGCATATGCAAATAAGAACTGCGCAGTCCTGACGCGCGCCTCGGGCGATTGATAATCATAAATACTGTTCACACCATTCTCCTTTTCAACTTCATAGAATCACTGCGCGCGGTTTTCTACCAAACCTGCCCGGCATCAGGCCGCGCGATTCCTCGCGGGCCGGAACGGGCCGGCCGGCCGCGAAATAACGCAATGCGTCCGGCGCATGCGTCAATTCGTGCGGCGTCACGGCGGCATCGTTCGGGTTCCTTGGGTCGCGTGCCAGGGACGGCAGCGTACGGATCAAATTTTCGCAACTGCGAAACACCGTAAGCGCGGCGCGCATCCGTTCCTGCTCATCCCGATATGGCCGCAGCCATTCATGCAAATCGTACCATCCCGCCACACGGTCATTTTCCGCACGCGTCAACGGCACGCCATTTTCGGCAAAAATCGCCGCAGCGGACTTTCCCGTATCCTGCCGCCGGTTCCAGAGATCCGGCGGCGCAAAATACTGGTAGATCTCCTCGCCCTCTGCCGTACGGTTCCGGATCAGCCTGGCCGCATCCGAAACGATAAGCCCGTTTTCGTAAATTTCCTTATAGACCCAGGCGCCGCCGGACGTATCCATTGCAATGAAATACGCAGCCAGCATATCAAGGCCATAGTCAAGCGTCACATACCGCCGCCAGTACGGCGGTATCCGGAAATCCTCACAGGTGTGGATGCTTTCGCGCCATTCCGGGAAATACTGGCCTCCTGTAATTCCCCACTCGCCGAGTCCGTACACGCGATACCCCTCAGGGTCGAGCGCACGGCGGCGCTCCATCCTTTCGTAGAATCCCCGGTCAATAAAGCGGTTGTCAAGGTATGTCGAATGGTTTGTCAGCACATCCGGACTTCTGTGGTCAAAAAACCGCGCTTTCAGCCAATGGTTTGCGCTGACAGGGTTGAAAGTCAGCTTGATCTGATAAAAAAGACCATCCGGCAGGCGTCCGCGCAACCGGTCGTCAAGGATCTCAAAGTCTCCGGACTCCAGTTCCGTCGCCTCTTCAATCCAGACGTCCGTCAGTTTCCCGGATGAAAACGTGATTGACTTGAGGCGTTCGCGCTGCCGGTCGTCGGAAACGCCGCGAAAAAGCACCGCGTTTCCGTTTAACCGGCACCGCATGGACAGCGGCGCCGCCGTCGACTCCCAAAGATCGGTAACGCCAAGCCGCCTCACCGCCGCGGAAAGCTCCGCAAAGGTACTCGCGCGGTTCGACTCCTCCGTCTTCCGTACGCATAGCAGATTGCGTCCCGGTTCCGTCATAAGCCGCAGAATGTACATCTGCGCGGTATCCATAGACTTCCCGGAGCCTGCCGAGCCACGCATTGCAACATAGCGGCACTTTGACTCGTGCACCGGACGAAAAACGGCATTTGCCTCCGCCACCACGCGCCGAATCACTGATTTTCACCGCCTCCATAATCGATTCGCACTTCAATCGCCGTCACCGCATCGTCCGCCGCCTGCGGAACGGCCTTGACAAGCAGTTCCGACGCCTTCAGGCGGTCCTTCATGTCGGCCTCGTCGTTTTCCACAATTTCACTCCAAAATGTGGTTACAAGCCGTCGAGGATCACGGATACGCCGCTTCTTACCGGACGGCGTCTTTTCACTCATAGGCATGTCTCCTTTCCTTCACCCTGCGGCGCGTCCGCCGCTTTTTGTTCCGCCATACGCTTGACTGACTTCAGCATACCAGCAAAAAAGGAGAAAGTCGTCCCGACTTTCTCCCGCATTTTTCCCAGGCCGTTTTTTCATTTTCTTACAAAAAACCGCCCCGGGAAGAAAAAATCCTCCCGGGGCGGTTAGGCTTTATTTAATATTTACTGAACGGTATTTTACCGGTAATCTGCCAAAAAAGCCTCGTTTGCCGCAAACATATCGTCTACCATATTTTGAATTTCAGAAAGACTTAAGACCGACGAAGTCAGCGGGTCAAACGCAATCGCGTGGTAAATTTTGCGGCGGCTCTTCTCAAAGAAGCCTTCGACCGCCAACTCCTCGCATCTGGCGGACGTATTGTTGAGGATGGCCAGCTGCGGCGGCAGAGGTCCCACATGGATCGGGCGCAATCCCGCGCGCGACGCTTCGACCGGAACCTCCACACAGCAGCCCACCGGCAGGTTATCGATCAATCCAAAGTTACGCACGTTTCCGTTAAATTCAAAAATTGTCCCGTCACCAAACACCGCATTAAAGATCGACGAAGCATACTCACTCCCACGCTCTAACGAGACGTCCTCCTTCGCCAGCCACGCGCGAATAGAATCCTGCCACGTGTGCTCGCGGTTTAAGTACTCGTTTAAAATAAACGCATGGTGTCCCGGATTCCATCCGGTACCTTTCGTACAGTACTTTTCAATCAAATCCTCACGTTTGCGGAACCAGGCCACATATTCCGAGTTATGACCTGATGACTCTGTGACATAGTAATCAAGCGCCAGGAACATCTCATTGCGCACCTGCTCCTCATTATAAATATCCGGGTTCTCCAAGGCCTTACGAATCAGCGGGTATGCGTCTTCGCCGCGCACTTTAAACTCCAGATAGTGCGCCTGATGGTTAATACCCGCGCACAAGTACGTCACGTCGCGCATGTCCGCGCCGATCCAGCGCGCCAGCATGGCGGCAGTCCCCTGCACGCTGTGACAAAGCCCCGTCACATTGGCGCTGCTTGCCTCCTGCATGGTACGGCAGAGCATTGCCATGGGGTTCGTATAGTTTAAAACAATGGCATGTGGGCAAACCTTTTCTATATCCCGGATAATGTCAAGCATCATTGGCGCAGTGCGCAAAAAGCGGAAAATACCGGACGGCCCACGCGTATCGCCCACATTGATATCCACGCCATAGCGTTTTGGAATCTCAATATCGGAACGCCACACCTGAACACCCGCCGCTAAAATTGTGATCAGTACGCCGTCGGCGCCCTCAAGCGCCTCCAGACGGCTTGTCGTCGCGCTCAGACGGGCCGGATATCCTCCCGCGCGAATGAGCTTTTCACAGGCCGCACGGCTGTAATCCAGGCGCACGGGATCAATATCCATCAGTGCGATATGCGCGTCCCGGAATGCAGGAAAGGAGAGAATGTCGCGCACCAAATTTCGCGTAAATTCAAAACTTCCCGCTCCAATAAAGGCTATTTTTTTCATACATTCACCTCATTTTATTCAGGATGTGCCTGTTGCTACCGATCAGTCAGTCCGCTCCGTCGAAAATACGGCTTCAATTGCAACGCCCGCATCGCAATCCATGCTCTGATAATCCTCCAGCTCAATAGCGGCCAGAACATCCCGCGTCTCCTGGGAAAGCTCGCTGGGTGCAATGCGCATCTCCAGGTCCGCCTCTTTGCCGCTGCACGACGTAAACAGAATTAGCACCAGCAGACCCGTAAATACGGACATGACACGTTTTAACATAAAACAACCCTCAGAGCAGCATATCAACTTTATTTTTATCAATTATAGCATGCCATGCCCGGTATTGCAAGATTTTCCACATAAGCGGCGCGTCAAATCCTTCGCTTGATTCAAGTACCGCACAGTGTTATAATTTAGGCAGTTATTTTGTGAAAGCCGTGTCCAAAAAGGAGATTCTATGAAGATTTTAGCGATTGATGGTAACAGCATCATCAGCCGTGCGTTCTATGGCATCCGCCCGCTCACAACGGCAGAGGGCATTCATACAAACGCGGTTTACGGTTTTCTTTCCACGTACCTCAAAACCTGCGATGAGGAGTCGCCGGATGCATCGGTAGTGTGCTGGGATTTGAAATCACCCACCTACCGCCACATGGAATATGCAGAGTATAAAGCCGGACGCCGTCCCACACCGCCCGAGCTCCTGTCACAGATTCCACTCATGAAGGAGAATCTTTCCGCCATGGGCGTCATGAGCTGAGAACTCGAGGGCTATCAAGCCGACGATCTGCTCGGCACCATCAGCCGGATCTGTGAAGACTGTCCGGACTGTTCCTGCGTCATTCTGACCGGCGACCGTGACAGTTTTCAGCTTGCCGGGCCTTCGACGCGCATTAAGCTGGTCACTACCAAGTCCGGACGGCCCATCACAACAGATTATACTCCCGACACCATAAAGGAAACGTTTGGCGTCACGCCTGCACTGATGATCGACGTTAAGGCCCTCATGGGCGACCCCTCCGACAATATTCCCGGCGTTGCAGGCGTCGGCGAAAAAACCGCGCTGGATCTTGTGCAGAAATTTGGCGGGATTCAGGCAATTTACGAACGGCTTGATACGCTTACTATCCGCGACAGTCTGCGCAAAAAGCTGGCTGACGGACAGGAAAGCGCCTGGATGAGCCGTCGCCTTGCGGAAATTGACCGTGAAGCGCCGCTTCCATTTACGCCGCAGGCAGCCGTTGAACTTCCGTCGGATCCGGCTAAACTTTTTGCACTGCTGCGCCGGCTTGAACTGCGCACGTTCATCACCCGCATGCATCTTTCCCCATCTGCTCCGGCAGAACCTCACTCCAAACCGGAAACAGCACCGGCATCCGCTCATTTCATTACAGACGCGGAGCTGCTTTCCGCGCTGCCCGACCGCCTGCGTTCCTCCGGCGAGATTATCCCTCTGATCTGCCAGGAAGATCTTGAATGGGTCGCATTTTCGTCCGGCGGGGATTCCTGCGTCGTGCGCCGCGCCGACTTTCCTTCACAGGCGTATGACGCATTCCTCGCCGCATTCATGTCGGACAAAATCTTAAAAACCGGCCACGACATCAAGCACATTCTCGTTCGCCTTTTTGAACAAAAGATTCCATTCGGAGGCTTTGCCTTTGACAGTGCGGTCGCCGCTTATCTCTGCAATCCCGCGACGGGCAAATATGAACTGGCGCGCATTGCCGCGTCCTATCTGGACACGGAGCTCCCTCCCGCCGCATATGAGGCCGATCATGCGTTTACGCCGCTTTCTGACAACGATACAGAGCTCTCCAGTGTGGCTGCGCATTTAACGGCGGTTTCCCGCCTGCGGGAGGTGCTCTCCGCGAAGCTCGAAGATCAGGGCATGACAAAGCTTATGTTTGATATGGAGCTTCCGCTGACGGAGGTATTGGCCTATATGCAGTACATCGGCTTCCGCGTGGACAAAAAACGGCTTGTCGAATACGGTGAGGAGCTTGCCGGGCGTATTGCATATCTGGAAAGTGCCATTTACGAAGCGGCCGGCGAACAGTTTAACATCAATTCTCCGAAGCAGCTTGGGGAAATTCTCTTTGAAAAACTCGGCTTGCCCTCCGGTAAAAAGACAAAGTCCGGTTACTCAACGGATATTGACGCGCTCCATCGTATTGAACCGCTCCATCCCATTGGCGGACTGCTCATTGAATACCGGCAGCTCTCCAAACTGAAATCCACCTATACGGACGGCCTTGCAAAAGTGATTTCCCCGGCAGACGGCCGTATCCATTCGAACTTCAACCAACTCTCGACTGCCACCGGCCGCATCAGTTCTGCGGACCCAAATATGCAGAATATTCCCGTTCGCCAGGAACGCGGCGCAGAGCTGCGCCGTATGTTCGTCGCCGAAGAGGGGTGGCTGCTTGTCGATGCGGACTACTCCCAAATTGAACTGCGCATTCTTGCGCACATCTCAGATGACCCCGGCATGAAGGCCGCTTTTGCCTCCGGGGAAGACATCCACCGTATGACCGCGGCCTCTGTCGAGGGCGTGCCGCCGGACGAGGTCACACCGCAGATGCGTTCGCGCGCCAAGGCTGTCAATTTCGGCCTGGTCTACGGTATGTCTGATTTCACATTGGCCTCCAATATCGGCGTCAGCCGTGCGGAAGCGCGTGCATACATCAATCATTACTTTGCCATGTTCCCGGGCGTGCGCCGGTATATGGAGGAGATCAAGGCCCGTGCCAAAGAGGAAGGCAGCGTCTCCACGCTTTTCGGACGCCGCCGGCCCCTGCCGGAAATTCAGTCAACCAATTATAACGTCCGCTCGTTTGGCGAACGCGTCGCACTCAATACGCCCATTCAGGGCACCGCCGCAGACGTCATCAAGCTTGCCATGGTCGCAGTTTATCGCCGCCTGCGGCGTGAAAATCTGCGTTCCCGCCTGATCTTACAGGTACATGACGAACTCATCGTCGAGTCCCCGCGCGACGAGGCGGACTACGTGAAAACGCTGCTCACCGAAGAAATGCAAAACGCCGTACACCTTGACGTCACGCTTGTCGCGGACGCGGCGGTCGGGGAAGACTGGTACAGCGCGAAAGGATAATCTATGAAAGTGCTTTTTATCTGTACGGGAAATACCTGCCGCAGTCCCATGGCGGAGGGAATTTATAATGCAAAAGCCGTCCCGCGCGGTTTGGCGCCGGCGGAAAGCGCCGGTATTTTTGCCGTACCGGGAGACCCCGTTACGGCAAATGCCGCTACTGCGGCGGCGGAGTACGGCGCGGATATCTCCGGGCACCGTGCCCAAACCGTCACGGCGGAACTTCTGGATAGCTGCGACAGAATTTACTGTATGACGCCGTCGCATGTGGCGGCTCTTGCCGCACTCTTTCCGTCCTGCGTATCCAAATGCCGTCTTCTCGATGAGAAAGGCATCCCGGATCCCTACGGCGGCGATCTTGACTGTTACCGGCGTACGGCGGCGGCCATCCATACGGCCATTGAAGCCATTTTAGGAGAAATCTGCCCATGACCGACAGCCGCCGTTTTGAACTGATCGAACTTACAACCCAATGGCTTTCCGAGGTCGAGCGTGTCGAGCAGGCATGCTTTTCCGTGCCCTGGAGCCGTATGGGACTCGAAAGCGACATCCTCAGTCCCGCCTCGCGCTGGTATGGCATTGCCGATCAGCGGACAGGGCGTCTTGCCGCGTTTCTTGGCGCGCATATTTTTGGCGACGAGGCGGAAATTGTCAATATTGCCACCTATCCGGACTACCGCCGCCGCGGATTTGCGGAGACGCTGATCCGGGAATTGTTTCGCCTGCATCCTGCGCTGGCGCAGGTATTTCTCGAAGTGCGCCGTTCCAATGCATCTGCGCGCGCTTTATATGAAAAGCTGGGGTTTTCCAGCTATGCCGTCCGCCGGAACTATTATGAAAAGCCGGTTGAGGACGCCGTTTTAATGCGACATCAAATCACTCGGAGGGACCCATGCTGATACTTGGAATTGAAAGCTCCTGCGATGAGACTGCCGCCTCCGTCAGCCGCGACGGACGTGAAATTTTATCAAACGTTGTGCTTTCGCAGGTAGATATGCACGCCATTTACGGCGGCGTTGTACCGGAAATTGCCTCGCGCAGGCACGTTGAAGGCATTCACGGCGTGGTCAGCCGCGCGCTTGCTGACGCTTCGCTTACTGTCGCCGATTTAGACGCCGTTGCCGTCACCTACGCGCCGGGTCTGATTGGCGCGCTCCTTGTCGGCGTCAATTTTGCAAAAGGGCTCGCTTTTGCCTCAGGTAAACCGCTCGTTCCGGTGCATCATATCCGTGGTCACATCTCGGCAAACTACATTGCCTTTCCCGAGCTGGTCCCCCCTTTTACCTGTCTGGTCGTTTCCGGCGGGCACAGCCTGATTGCCGATGTGCATACCTATACGGACATGGAGATACGCGGTTCCACACGTGACGATGCGGCGGGCGAGGCTTTTGACAAGGCCGCGCGCGTCCTGGGCCTCTCCTATCCAGGAGGCGCACAGATAGACCGGCTTGCCGTGGGAGGCGACCCCTATGCCTACCCCCTGCCGCGTGCCAAGATCGAAGGCGCGCCGTGGGACTTTTCCTTTTCCGGCCTCAAAACGGCAGTTTTGAACACGGCAAACCGCGCCGCACAAAGGGGCGAGCCGCTCGATCGAGCAGGGCTTTCCGCTTCCTTTTGCCGCGCCGTAGCGGACGAGCTTGCGCCGCGCGCGATCGATGCGGCCGTACGGTGCGGACATGGTATTTTGGCCGCCGCCGGAGGCGTCGCCGCAAATTCATTTCTTCGCCGTGCATTAGAGGAGGGCTGTGCAAAAAGCGGCCTGAAGCTCTACATGCCACCCCTTTCTCTTTGCGGCGACAATGGCGCCATGATTGCCTGTCAGGGATATTATGAATACCTCGCAGGCGTCTGCGCCGGTCCGTCGCTCAACGCTTATCCGACGTTAAGCATCAGCGATCCGCCGCGTTGCTGACGCTATACAGCAGCTGTTCTGGCAATCGGTATGCCATATACTGATTGTAAATTTTCTGCAACATAACTGCGCGAAAAACATATTATGTAACCCTTGTTCCAGGACGTACTTGTGGAAACTCTTTTTCGACGAAAGTTTTCACATGGGAAACCCGCAGTTTTTCCCCTGTTTTTTTTCGTCCTCCTGTGGAAAACCCTGTGGAAAGTGTGGATAACTTTTCGTTGAACCACTTTTTACCCTGCAATTACGTCAACCTCATTTATAAAAATCAGTTGCCTTTTGCAACAGCATGTCGGATCTTTAAAAATACCGGCATACAACA
>URVL01000002.1 GCA_900551265.1 uncultured Eubacteriales bacterium
CCGGAGATATTGTTGTGCTCACAAAAAAAACCTTTATGACGGATTCCATCGTCAAGCGTATTATCGCAGTGGGCGGGCAAACGATCGATATGGACTTCTCCACCGGTGAAGTTTGGGTCGACGGCGAGCTGCTCGACGAACCCTACGTGCGCGAACAAATGTGGAAACACGAAGATATGACTTTCCCCGCCACCGTGCCAGAGGGCTGTGTGTTTGTGATGGGGGATAATCGCAATGGTTCAACCGACAGCCGTAACTCCCTGCTCGGCATGGTGGACGAACGTTATATTGTAGGGCATGTATTATTAAGGATTTGGCCTTTGGGTGCGTTTGGCCCAGTAGATTAACGAAACGGAGTTTTCATGAATATACAGTGGTATCCAGGACATATGACAAAAACGCGGCGCATGCTTGAGGCAGAGCTTTCTTCCGTCGACGCCGTATGCGAGGTTGTGGACGCGCGCATTCCTGCGGCAAGCCGCAATCCGGATATTGATGCGATTGCCGGACGCCTGCCGCGTCTCATTGCGCTCAACCGCGTCGATCAGGCGGACCCCGCTGCAACGGCGTGCTGGCGGGCCTGGTTTGAAAGCAAAGGGTACCGCGTACTGGAAACAGACAGCAAATCCGGCGCAGGGACCCGCGGGTTTGAACCCGCCGCACGGGCCTTGCTTGCCGAAAAAGCAGCGCGCTATGCTGCGCGCGGGCAAAACCGTGCGCTGAAACTGATGATTGTGGGCGTTCCAAACGTCGGAAAATCTTCGCTGATCAACCGTCTGTCCGGGAAAAAATCCGCAAAAACGGAGGATCGTCCCGGCGTCACGCGGACAAAGCAGTGGATTGCCGTTTCCGATCAGATCCTGTTGCTCGATACGCCGGGTATTCTTTGGCCAAAGTTCGACGATGAACAAACCGGCCTGCTGCTGGCTTTCACGGGTGCCGTACGCGATGATATCATGGATATGGAGACACTCGCCTGGCATTTTATGCAAACGCTTTCCCGTGTCGCGCCGCAGGCAGTCGAGGCCCGTTACGGCGTCACACTTTCAGGCGACGCCTGGGAGGATGTGCAGGCCTGTGCAAAAAAGCGCGGCTTTCTGATTTCAGGTGGTGAAGCCGATACGGAGCGCATGTCCCGCGTGCTGCTTGACGAATACCGCAGCGGGAAGCTGGGTCGTATTACCCTGGAATTACCGGAGGAGCAAAATGAGACGGGACGCAGCACAGGCAACAGACCTTTGGACGTTTGAAAAAGACGCGCGGCGTCGCGGGTTTTCTACAATCTGCGGGGTAGATGAGGCCGGGCGCGGCCCGCTTGCGGGGCCGGTGTATGCCGCGGCGGTCATTCTTCCCTTCAAAGCGGACATTGAGGGTCTGAACGACTCAAAAAAACTTTCCGAACGCCAGCGAAATGTCCTATATGATCGCATCCGTGCGTGTGCGATTGCCCATGCCGTCGCCTTTGCCGACGAGCGCGAGATTGACGAGCTGAATATTTTAAACGCCGCCATGCTTGCCATGCGCCGCGCGGTAGCTGCGCTTTCCGTGCGTCCGGAACTGGCGCTGGTTGACGGAAACCGAGATCCCGGTTTCCCGGATGTGGAGGCGCAGACCATTGTAAAGGGCGACGCGCGCTCGGCGTCTATTGCCGCGGCTTCCATTCTTGCCAAAGTGGAGCGCGATCGCTTCATGCTTCAAATGGCGGACTTATATCCAGAGTATCAGTTTGCACGTCATAAGGGTTACCCTACGGCGCTTCACTACGAACTTCTGGAAAAATACGGTCCCTGTCCCATCCACCGGCACAGCTTTCGTCTGGAAAAACGCACATGACCAGCGGCGAAAAAGGACGTTTCGGCGAAAACGAAGCGTGCCGCTATCTTGCGGCAAACGGTTATGAGATTCTTGCGCGCAATTATCGCTCCCGCTATGGAGAAATCGATCTTATTGCGCAGCATAACGGCACCGTCGTTTTTGTCGAAGTGAAACTGCGCCGTGACCGGGCGTTCGCGGACGCCGCACAGGCCGTCGGTCCGTCAAAACAGGAAAAACTGCGAAAGACTGCGCTCTTATGGCTGTCGGAGCACGGCGAACAGCCTGCGCGCTTTGATGTCATTGAAGTGTATACGGGAATTGCGCGGCAAACCGCGTTTGGCGAAACGTACCGGGCAAATATACGCCATATTGAAAACGCTTTTTAGCAGTTCGGTGAAAGGATGCGTGCCTATGATTCCCTATTTTGACGCACATTGCGATACCATTGCCGCGATCGCCCGTCATGGCGGCGGGCTTTTGCGCAACCACTATCACGTGGATCTGGAACGGCTCGGCGCCTATGCTCCCCGCGCGCAGGTGTTCGCTCTTTTCGGCAACATCGGCGCGCGTATGCAGGCGTCCTGCAAAACGGAGCAGGAGTTTTTAGACCGTGTGCTCGCCGGTGAGGTTGTACCGGACGAAAACGCATCTGCGCTCTATCAGAAGCTCCTTTCTACTTTTCAGAACTGTATGAACGAGAACGCCGGGCGTGTCCTTCATTGCCGTACGGCGGCGGACATTGACCGCGCCGCGCGCGAAGGAAAAACCGCCGCATTGCTTGCCGTCGAGGGTGCGGAACTGCTTTACGGGCTGACGCCCGATGATGCGTACCGTGACGGCGTGCGCATCGTCACGCTCACCTGGAATTATGCCAATCATTTAGGCGGAAGTTGCGTCACCGGCGGTGGGCTGACAGAAGCAGGCCGCGCGTTTGTACGCCGTGCAAACACGCTTGGCATGGTAATTGACGTATCGCATGGTTCCGACGAGCTGTTCTTTGATGTGGCAGAAACCTCCTCCGCGCCCTTTCTTGCGAGTCATTCCAACTCTCGTTCTGTCCATCCGCATCGCAGAAACCTGACGGATGAACAGTTTCGCATGCTCGTAAAAAAGGGTGGTGTGGCCGGCATTAACCTTTATGCGGCTTTTCTCTCGGACGGTACCTGCCGGATAAGCAATGTAATCCGGCATATCGAGCATTTTCTCAGTTTGGACGGTGAGGGCAGCGTCTGTCTCGGTGGTGATCTGGACGGATGTCAGGATTTGCCCGAAGGCATTGCCGGTGTTCAGGACATTTTCCGGTTAGCGGATGAATTGGCCCGTCTGGGCTATGCCGACAGCCTCATACATGATATTTTCTATAACAACCTGTCCCGCGTACTGCGCGCTGTGATCGGTTGACGATAAGGTGGGATACCAATGAATTATACGAGCACCCGTAGCATTATGAACGTCTCTTCGGCGCAGGCCATCGCTTCCGGAATTGCGCCCGACGGCGGTCTTTTCACCCCGACGGAGATTCCACGGCTTACATCCGCCGACCTGACAAATTTTCAAAAGTTCAGTTATTCGAGTCTTGCGGCGGAGATACTTTCCCGCTTCATGAACGATTTTACTAAGGAAGAGCTTTTCTCATATGCGCAGGCGGCCTACGATACAGGCCGTTTCCTGCGTCCCGGTACCGACAGCCGCGAGGCTGCCGGTCTGTGTGAGTTAGATCCGGGCGAAGCGCTTCTGGAGCTCTTTTACGGTCCAACCGCCGCATTTAAGGACATGGCACTCCAGATCATGCCGCGCCTGCTCACTGCGTCGCTGAAAAAGTTGGGCGAACCGCGCGGCGTGTGTATCCTGGTCGCCACGTCCGGCGACACCGGCAAGGCGGCGCTGGAGGGTTTTCGCGACGTGGAGGGCACGCGCATCGGGGTCTATTACCCGTACGGCGGCGTCAGTGAAATCCAGCGTATGCAGATGCAGACGCAGGAGGGCGGCAATGTTGCGGTATGGGCTGTGCGCGGCAATTTTGACGACTGTCAGACCGGCGTAAAACAAATCTTTGCAAGCGGCGAGGCAAACCGTGCCATTGACGAAGCGGGCATTATGCTCTCTTCTGCAAATTCGATCAACTGGGGCCGGCTTGCTCCGCAAATCGTCTATTACATTTGGGCTTATCTGCGTCTTGCGGAACGGGGCGTTATCCGTATGGGCGAAAGCGTCAACGTCTGCGTCCCCACCGGCAATTTCGGCAATATCCTGGCGGCCTATATGGCGCGCCGCATGGGTCTGCCGTTTGCACGGCTGATCTGCGCGTCTAACGCCAACAATGTTTTGACCGATTTTATCAAAACCGGCGTTTACGACCGCAACCGCGATTTTTACCGCACGCTATCCCCCTCCATGGACATCCTCATTTCCTCAAATGTGGAACGCCTGCTTTACTATATCTCAGGCGGTGACTGCGCTTATGTTGCCGGCAAAATGCGCGAACTGGCCGAAACCGGGCGTTATGCGCTGGAGGGCCGCGCACTTGCCGAACTTCAAACCGTCTTTATGGCGGGTTTCTGCGATGACGCGGCAACCGCCCGCACCATTCGCGAGGTGTGGGAGGGCAATCATCATCTCATTGATACGCACACTGCGGTCGGCGTGCGCGTCCTGCGGGATGTGGCTCCCGGCGGCGTAACCATCGTTGCGTCTACCGCGTCTGCCTATAAGTTCTCCGACGGCGTACTGGAAGCCCTTGGCGGAGGCCATCACGACGGGTTCGACGCAATTGACCGTCTCGCGCACAGAACAGGATCTCCCGTTCCCATGCCGCTTGAGTCCCTGCGAGGACGCGCCGTGCGCTTTGACACGGTGATTGACCGCGAGCAGATGGAATCTGCGGCGGTCAATTTCTGCAGGACCTTTGATCTGTAAAGGCAAAAAGGAGAATGTGCTGTGGCGTTATATACGATAGCGGACCTTCATCTCTCCCTTGGCGCAGATAAACCCATGGATGTCTTCGGCGGCGCGTGGGACGGTTATCTGGACAAGCTGAAAACGAATCTTGCCTTCCTGCGCAAGGAGGATACCCTCGTCATTCCCGGCGACCTGTCCTGGGGGATCAGCCTCGAGGAGTCTCTTCCCGACTTTCGGTTTCTCGACAACCTGCCGGGACGTAAGCTTCTTGTAAAGGGCAATCACGATCTGTGGTGGGAAACTGCTGCCAAAATGAAGCGTTTTTTTGCCGCGAACGGTATAACGAGTATAGATTTTATCCATAATAACTGCCATATGTACCGAAACACAGCCCTGTGCGGCACGCGCGGCTGGTTTTTTGAAGAGGAAACTGGCGGCATGCACGATGAAAAAATTATGAACCGCGAAATCGGAAGGTTGAAAACTTCTCTTGATGCGGCAAAAAATACGGACGCCGAACGCATATACTGTTTTATGCATTATCCTCCGCTCTTTGGAAAATATAAATGTCCCCGGATTGCAGAACTGCTTTCTCAGTACGGCGTCTCCCGCTGTTTTTATGGACATTTACACGCGGAAAGTCATAAAAGAGCATTTGAGGGGATGTACGGCGGCGTGGAGTATGTGCTTGTGGCGGCAGATTATCTAAATTTTAATCCCATTTTAGTTATGAATTAAAAAAATAGTTGGCATAACCAAGAGAAATGTTGTATAATAAAATTTAGCAGTAAACTGCGTAAAATGAAGTCCACCGGAAAGGAGTCGCGCCGTCTTACGGCAGTACGGTGCGGGATGTGTATGGAACTGAAGAAAAATGAAAAAGTCAATGGTTATACAGTGGAACTTGAGATCGGCGTAGGCCGTGACGAATTTGAAGCCGCTATTGAGCAGGCATATCGCAAAAATGTCGGCAAGATTACAATTCCCGGATTCCGCCGCGGCAAAGCGCCACGCAAAATGATTGAAAAAATGTATGGCGCCAGCATTTTTTACGAAGACGCCGTCAATATTGCATTCCCGCCGGCTTACGAAGCTGCAATCGACGAGGCTGGCATCATACCTGTCGATCAGGCACAATTGGATATTTTGGACCTTTCCGAAGACGGTTTTACGTTTAAGGCCGTTGTCACCATCCGTCCGGCCATTGAAGCCGGAGACTATAAGTCTATTCGTGTGGAAAAACATCAGCATGAAGTCACCGACGAGGATGTCGATGCCGAAATCAAGCGTATGGCGGAACGCAACAGCCGTATTGAAACGGTCGAACGGGAAGCGGCTTCCGGCGACACCGTGAATATTGATTACGAGGGCTCCGTAGACGGCGTACCCTTTGACGGCGGCAAGGCCGAGGGATATGACCTGCGTCTTGGCTCCGGCACCTTTATTCCCGGCTTTGAGGATCAAATCATCGGTCATAAGGCCGGCGATGAATTCGACGTAAAAGTTACCTTCCCGGAGGAATACCATTCTGCCGATCTGGCTGGAAAAGACGCGGTCTTTAAGACGGTGCTTCACGAAGTCCGTGAGACAATCCTGCCGGAAATCGACGATGAATTTGCCAAAGACGTCTCCGAGTACGATACGCTTGATGAACTGAAGAAGGAAACACGCGAAAACCTTGAAAAGGCCAACGAGGCCCATATTGAACAGGAGTTTGAGGCAGATCTGTTTGAAAAGCTTGCCGCGCTCGTTACCGACGAAATTCCCGATGTCATGTATGAAAACGCAATAGACAATATGGTCCAGGATTTCTCCTACCGTATGAGCATGCAGGGCATCAGCCTTGACCAGTATCTGCAAATGACCGGTTCAACCATGGAGCAGTTCCGTAATAATTTCCGCGATCGCGCTGTTCAGCAGGTCAAAGTCGGTCTGGAGCTTGAGGCCGTCGCCAAGGCGGAGGGGTTCGACGCCACGGAAGAAGAAATCGACGCTGAATATGAAAAGCTTGCCACCGAGCAGATGACCGTTGAGCAGGTAAAAACTTATCTGAATGCGGCTTCTGTCAAGAGCGATATCATAACAGAAAAAACCATCAATCTCTTAAAGGAAATTGCGGCGCAGCCGGCCGAATAAGCCTGGCCGCGGCTTGACGTGCACATGCATATGTGCGTGCTCCCGATCACGCCTTTTGTACATACTTTTATAAAGGAGCGATACAATATGAGTTTAGTCCCAATGGTCATTGAACAAACGAACCGAGGCGAGCGTTCTTTTGATATTTTTTCCCGTCTTTTAAACGACCGCATTGTGTTCCTCAGTGAAGAAGTCAACGATACGACGGCCTCCCTGGTTGTCGCACAGCTTCTCTACCTGGAAAGCCAGGATCCTGACCGTGATATCAGCTTTTACATCAACAGTCCCGGCGGCTCCATTACCGCCGGCATGGCAATTTACGATACCATGCAGTACATCAAAGCGGACGTTTCCACCATCTGTGTTGGTATGGCCGCCAGTATGGGCGCGTTCCTGCTGGCCGCCGGTACGAAGGGCAAGCGTCTTGCGCTCCCCAATTCCGAAATCTTAATTCATCAGCCTTTGATGGGTGGTCTGCAGGGCCAGGCTTCGGATATCAAGATTCATTCCGATCATCTGATCCGGACACGCGAAAAGATGAATCGTATTTTGAGCGAGGTAACCGGTCAGTCTTACGAGCAGATTTGCAAAGATACCGACCGCGATCACTATATGACGGCGGAAGAGGCCATGCAATATGGCCTTGTTGACCGCGTAATCACAAAGCGATAAACTTTTCCGGAAGGATTTCCGGCCGTAATACCAGTTCTGAGGTGTCAAATGGCGAAAAACGACGACCAGAGGAATCTGCGGTGCAGCTTCTGCGGAAAAAGGCAGGATCAGGTTGAAAGGCTCATCGTAGGTCCCAACGCATATATCTGTGACGAATGCATAGGTCTGTGTGTGGAAATATTGAATGAAGGCGCGGACGACGGTCCTGTGTCCAAACGGCGCGGCGAACCGGCGGCGCCGCCGGTGCTGATGCGCCCGCGCGAGATCAAGCAGGTGCTTGACGAGTATGTTATCGGCCAGGAACGTGCCAAAATTGCGCTTTCCGTAGCGGTTTATAATCATTATAAACGTATCTATTACGGATCACGAGATAACGACGGCGTTGAAATACAGAAATCCAACGTCCTGCTGCTTGGTCCTACCGGCTGCGGCAAGACCTTTTTGGCACAAACGCTTGCGCGGGTTTTGAAGGTTCCTTTTGCCATCGCGGATGCGACGACGCTCACGGAAGCGGGGTATGTCGGCGACGACGTAGAAAACATCCTGCTGCGTCTCATTCAGGCGGCGGATTTTAATGTGGAACTTGCACAGCGCGGCATTATTTACATCGACGAGATCGATAAGATCGCCCGGAAGAGTGAAAATGTCTCTATTACGCGTGATGTGTCCGGCGAAGGCGTTCAGCAGGCGCTTTTGAAAATTCTTGAAGGTACGGTAGCCAACGTCCCGCCCAATGGTGGACGTAAGCACCCGCACCAGGATTTTATTCAGATTGATACGTCGCAGATTCTCTTCATTTGCGGCGGTGCGTTTGACGGGCTCGATAAAATCATCGAAGCTCGTACCAACAAGTCGAGTCTTGGCTTTGATGCGGAGGTGCGCACGAAAGTCGAGCGCAGTTCCGGCGATATTTTGAAAGATATCGAACCGCATGATATTTTAAAGTACGGCATCATTCCCGAGTTGGTTGGCCGTCTGCCGGTTATCACAACGCTCGAGCCGCTTTCACGTGAGATGCTGGTACGGGTGCTTACCGAGCCGAAGAATTCTTTCGTTCAGCAGTATAAAAAACTGCTGCGTCTGGATGGAATCGAACTTGACTTTGAACAGGAGGCGCTTGAGGCAATTGCGGATCGCGCCGTTAGCCGCGGAACTGGCGCGCGTGGCCTTCGCTCCATCATTGAAAGCGTGATGGGGGAAATCATGTATGACGCGCCGTCTGATCCGACAATTGTAAAAATAACGGTGACCCGTGAGTGCGTGGATGGCAGCGAGCCCCCTATTATGGTTCGTGATCCTGCTCTGCAAGACGGAGGGCAGCGGCGAATCCTTCCACCCCGCCGTAACACGGCATCCTGATGGAAAACCAGAGGCCGCTTTTTCAGGTGCGGCCGTGACAGAACCAACTGCCGCGGCCGCATTTTCTTACCCTCTCATAACCTGTCATCTCCGGTTGCGTGGCAGGAGGGACGTTTTTGCGGTTGCCTCTGATTTTTTCATACAGTTTACGATATTCCGAGGATTTTACTATGAATGAAACCATTACCACTCTGCCTTTGCTGCCGCTTCGCGGTCTGGTGCTCTATCCGGGCATGATTCTCCACTTTGACCTGGGGCGTGACGCGTCCATTCATGCGGCAGAATATGCCATGAGTAACAATACGCCTGTATTCCTTGTCGCACAGCGCGACATAAAAGACGAAAATCCAGACCTTGACGCGCTTTACAGCATCGGTACCGTCGCGCATGTGCGTCAAATCCTGCGCCTGCCCGGCAACGACGTTCGTATTTTGGTCGAAGGAGACTGCCGGGCACGATTGGACGGCATCATAGAAGACGGTCTTTACAAAAAGGCGGAAGTTGAGCTTCTGGAGACCATACCCGCTCCCATTGACAGTGCACGGACAGAGGCGCTTTTCCGTCGTGTTCAGGAGGCATTTGAGGAGTATTCTTCTCTCGCACCGCGAATGACGCCGGAAGTTGTCATGAATATACTGGGGGCTGAGGATCTCGGCTATCTCTCCGACTATATTGCACAGAGTATCCAGCTCCGCTATCAGGTCAAGCAGCGCATTTTGGATCTGATTGACCCCATACGCCGCACCATGGAAATCATCTCCCTGCTCGGCGAAGAAATTGATATTCTCACAATCGGCCAGCGCATCTCCCAAAAAGTCAAAACGCAAATGGAAAAGAATCAGCGCGACTACTTTTTGCGGGAGCAGCTCCGCGCCATTGAAGAAGAGCTCGGCGAATTTGAGGAAGAAGAGGACGACGAAAACTATCGGGAACGGATTCTCGCGCTGGGCTTGGAACGGGAAAGCGAGGAACATCTTTTAAAAGAGGCAAAACGCCTGACCCGCATGCAGCCCTCCTCGCCTGAGAGCAATGTGATACATACGTACCTTGATACCGTTTTGGATCTGCCGTGGAATCAACGGGATCGGGAGCGCACCGACCTGAAGGCAGCGCAGCGCATACTTGACCGGGATCACTACGGGATGGAAAAGGTAAAAGAGCGTATTCTGGAGTTTATGGCCGTTCGGAAACTGAATCCTGAGCTGAAGGGCCAGATCATTTGCCTGATCGGTCCGCCAGGCGTCGGCAAAACGTCTGTCGGTGTTTCCATAGCAGCGGCGCTCGGACGAAAGTATGCCCGCCTGTCACTCGGCGGCGTGCGCGATGAAGCGGATATTCGCGGGCATCGAAAGACTTACATTGGCGCCATGCCGGGACGTATCATGGCTGCGCTCTCGCGTGCGGGCAGCGCGAACGCGCTCTTGCTGCTTGATGAAGTGGATAAGCTGGGTTCCGATTACCGCGGCGATCCTTCCGCTGCGCTATTGGAAGTTTTGGACCCGGAACAGAACCGCGCTTTCCGCGACCATTACATAGAAGTCCCCTTTGACTTGTCCGATGTGCTCTTCATCGTAACCGCCAACACGGCGAGCACCATCCCACGGCCCCTGCTTGACCGTATGGAAGTGATCGAAATGCCCGGTTACACGGATGAGGAAAAGCTTCACATCGCAAAAAGTCATCTCTTCCCGCGCCAGCTTGAGCGCCACGGCCTGAAAAAAACCCAGCTTCGCATTCAGGACGCTGCATTCTCCGCAATTGCCGCACGTTATACACGTGAATCCGGCGTACGTCAACTTGAACGGGAGATTGCCAAAATCTGCAGGCATACGGCAAAGCTCGTTGCGGATGACGCGCAGCGGAAACGTACGACCGTTACGCCATCCAATTTACAGGATTTTCTTGGCATTCCAGTCTATCAGCCGGATTACGTCAGTCAGGTAGACGAGTGCGGCGTAGTAAACGGGCTTGCCTGGACGACGGTTGGCGGCGAGATGCTGCAGGTTGAAGTCAACATTGTAGACGGTTCCGGAAAAGTGGAACTGACCGGAAACCTCGGTAGTGTAATGAAAGAATCCGCGTATGCGGCGCTCTCCTATATCCGAAGCCGCGCGAAAATGCTTGGGATAGACCCCGACTTCTATAAAAAATTCGATATGCATATACACTTTCCGGAAAGCGCCATTCCGAAGGACGGGCCTTCCGCCGGCGTCACGATTGCAACCGCGCTTGTCTCCGCACTGACTGGGCGTCCCGCCCGGCACGACGTCGCAATGACGGGAGAAGTCACACTGCGTGGACGCGTGCTGCCCATCGGCGGCCTGCGTGAAAAAACCATGGCAGCCTATCGCGCCGGAATGCATACCGTCATTATTCCGGAGGCTAATCAAAAGGATCTGGAAGACGTCGTCCCCGCCGTGCGCGAAGGGTTGCACTTTGTTCTGGCATCCCATATGGATCGCGTGCTGGAAACAGCCCTCTTGCGCCCGTGCTCTGTTGCCGGAACGGCCGTTCCGGTTTCGGAGGCGCAGGAGGAACCAACCGTCGATCCTCTTGCCGAGCCTGCCCCCGCCCGTACCTACCCCGACACTTTGAGGCATTGAGGTTCCTATTGTGATTCATTTACAAAAAGCAGAATTTCTCCGCTCCGCGGCCGGCCTATCTGACCTTCCAAAGGATGGTCTCCCACAGATCGTCTTTGCCGGACGTTCAAACGTCGGCAAGTCGTCCGTCATCAATTGCCTATTGGGACGCAAAAGTCTGGCTCGTACCAGCTCTATGCCGGGTAAAACTGCAAATATCAACCTGTACGCCATTGACGGAGCGTTATATTTCACCGACCTGCCCGGCTACGGGTTTGCCCAGGTCAGTCAGCATGAGCGCCAGCGGTGGGGGAAACTGATGGATCAATATTTTTCCGAATGCCGGGATATTGCATTGGGAATTCTGGTCATAGATCTGCGGCACAAACCAACGGCAGACGATTTCTCTATGGCCGGTGTATTTCGTGAGCTCGGCCTTCCCTTTGTCGTCTGTGCAAATAAGGCCGACAAAATCGGAAAAATGCAGCTGGATGCCTGCGTGGCGGCTGTTACCGAAACCCTGCATGTCGCACGGGAACAGACCATCGTCTTTTCCGCAGTTAAGGCGACCGGTAAGCAGGAGCTTCTATCCGCCATTTTTGCTCACGTCCGGGATTCGTAATAAATGCACGGTTGTTGCGTGCCGTATGAACGGCTGCCTCAACCGTGCATTTTGCACATATTTGAAACAATTTTTCTCTAAACGAGTCTTTATCGGTAAAATTTGCCGTTAACATGTTAAAATTTTTGTATTTCTAGATTTATGTAGTTGTGTAGAATAATGGCGTATGTTATACTAAGAAAAAGAGCTTCGGCATTGAATGAGATTCCGCTGGTGCAGGACAACAAATTTTATTTTAAAAATAACGGAGGTTTTTTTATGGAACTGGGTGAAATCAGAAATTTATGTGTCAGAATCCGTGAAAATATAAACCGCGTGATCGTCGGAAAAGAGGACGTTATCGACCACCTTCTGATCGCAATGGTTGCCTCCGGACACGTTTTGCTGGAGGACGTCCCCGGCACGGGAAAGACCATGCTGGCCAAATCAGCGGCACGATCCGTGGCCTGCGAGTTTAAACGTATTCAGTTTACCCCGGATCTGTTGCCCTCCGATCTGACCGGCATCAATTTCTATGATCAGAAGGCAGGCGAATTTCGTTTCCGTCCTGGCGCTGTATTTACCAATATTCTGCTGGGCGATGAAATCAACCGCGCCACACCGCGGACGCAATCCGCGCTTTTAGAGTGTATGGAGGAGCGTCAGGTAACCATCGACGGCGTGACAACGGCACTGGCCGCGCCCTTTATGGTGATTGCCACGCAAAACCCCGTTGAAACACAGGGTACCTTCCCGCTGCCGGAGGCGCAGCTTGACCGTTTCCTCATCAAGACCGACATGGGCTATCCGTCTATGGAAGACGGCGTCAGTATTCTCTCACGATTCAAAGCAGAAAATCCCCTCGACGCGATCCAGCCCGTTGCCTCTGCTGCCGATATCATAGACGCACAGCAATCTTACACCGCAGTCCATGTCGCTCACAGCATGCTGGCATATATGGTACAAATTGCAGAGGAAACGCGCCGTCATTCGGATATCGTGCTTGGCGTCAGTCCGCGCGGCACACAGGCACTTTTAAAAACCGTGCAGGTGCGCGCCATCCTCTCCGGCCGCGACTTTGTCACGCCCGACGATGTCAAAGCCATGGTAGGTCCGGTGTTTGGGCATCGTATCATGTTGAAAAACAGCGCGCGCGTAAAGCACGGAATGAACATGGAAATCCTTGACGCCATTCTCGCCCGCGTTCCTGTTCCGACAGAAGATCTGGAGCACTGAGTGCGGCCGGGAAGGAGGGCAAACCATGTGGATCATTACGCTGTTTTTCACATTGATCCTCGTTGCAGGGGTGCAGGTGTTGATATTTTCCCGGCTCAGCCTGAAGCGGCTGACTTACCACCGTTCTTTTACACCGGCCGTCGTCAACGAGGGCGATACGGTGACCATGCTCGAGACCATACGCAACGAGAAGCTGCTTCCCCTTCCATGGATCCGGATCGAAGCGGGGATCAGTTCTGATCTGGTCTTTGGTTCGCAGCGCGCTGTAAGAAAGGAACATACGGCGGATTCCGACGCCGTGCGGGATGGCGTCCGTTCCGCCATACGGTCCGGCGCGCGTCAATATCATCGCAGCATCTTTTCGCTCGGCCCCTACTCCACAGTTACGCGTCGCCATAAAGTCCTTTGTCCGCGCCGTGGCTACTACCATATCAAAAGTGTCGCTGTTACAGCGGGCGATCTGCTGGGTCTTGCAAAAAACAAATCCAGGGAAATAGAAACAGATTCTCTTGTCATCGTCTATCCGACCACCATCCCCATTTCAGATATTTTAAACGATCAGACCAGCTTTACAGGAGATATCGTCGTGCGTCGTTGGATTGTGGACGATCCATTTATGATACGCGGCATACGTGCCTATACCGGGTTTGAGCCCTATAACCGCATCAATTGGAAGGCAACTGCCAAAACCGGAGAACTTCAGGTGCATGACTTTGACTTTACCTCCGATATTCGCCTGATGGTTCTCGTCAATATTGACGTTTCTGCGGATCAGTGGGGCGCTGCTGTAGATGAAATGCGCGCAGAGCGCGCGCTTTCTATTGCGGCTTCCGTCGTGCGGTATGCCATTGAAAACGGCATTGAAACAGGTTTTTCTACAAACGCCCGGGTTCTTGACGATCAGGAGACCGTGGCCTATGTGGAGCCGCGTTCCGGCAACACGCAGATCACAGAGATTTTCGAAACGATTGCAAAACTGACGCTCATCCGTGTGGTCAGTTTTGGAACACTGTTACGGCAGATCGCTGCGCAGGGAATTGCCAATTTGGATTTTCTGTTAATCACCAGCTATACGGATGAACTGATCGAAAAACAAATCGAGAATATCCGGGCAGCCGGAAACCATGTCGAAGTTCTCTCCCCGGACGTCATAACCGGTTCTGTTTCTGAGGGGGTGACGCAGTGAGCCGTGTAAAATTCACCTGTTATGCGCTATTGCGCGTCCTGGCAGAATATATCATGGTGTTCCCGCTTCTCTATCTGATCAGCGGCTTCATGTCCGGCAGCATGCCCGTCATATTTCTCATATCCGTCTATTGCTTTGCCGCGCTCGGCGTTTTGACAAGACGCCTTATTCCCGTTCCATGGCTGCAGTTGGCAATCGGACTACCATTGTGCATGGGCGCGGCAGTCTGGTTGGGCGTGACTTTTGGTTCCCGCGCCGAGCCGATTAACTATGTGTTTCCCGCCATTATTGCACCTTTCGCCTTTTACCGCGGCAAACAGCATGCGCAAAACGACTGGAACGTGATCCTTCCCACCTTTGCGCCCTGTGTGATCATGGTGCTGAACTTTGTCATCATGGCGCTTATCAATTATCTTGGCAGATTTTCCGGGTTTGCCGCCGTCATGACGCCGGCGGGGATTCTCTCGTTAATCGTATCGTTTTGCGCCATGAACTACATCAATCGCCGAAATCTTGCAGAAAATCAGCGTACGGAGAGCCTCGCCGCTACGGCCGTATCCCGGAGCCTGTCCCTTCAAAATCATATCCTGCTAGGCATCCTCCTGGGTCTCGGGGCGCTGCTCTCCTGTATGCCATGGCTGCTTACTGCAGCTGAGTATCTGTTCCAGTTTGCGGGATTTTTGGTGGGCCTGCTGGTAAACCTCATCCTTTCCCTTGTACCGCCGCTTGAAGGAACACCAAACAGTTCGAGTAGAGGCCACCTGCCCGAGGACTCCAGCGTGCCCAATCCCTTTTGGGATTCCTTTTTTGACGTGCTTGCCGATGTCTTCTTTGTCATCGTTATCATCATGTTCGCAGTCCTGCTGTTCTTTGTCATCCGGAAAGTTGTCCGGCTTCTCAACACGGTCCTGCGCAACATGCTTGAGCAAAAGGGTTTTATATCGGGCGGCGATGAGGGCTTCGAAGACTCGCAGGAATCCATCGTAAAACTCCGCGACCTGCCGCGCAAATATTATAACGATTTGAAAAAGCGTGTTGCAGACCTCCGGCGCGGCAAACGCTGGAGTGACCTGACGACAGAGAGTGAACGCGTGCGCTATCTCTACCGCAGCTCACTGAAACGCGCAGAAAAGTCCGGTTACCGGCACAAATCGTCTTATACCCCGCATGAAGCGCTTGACGAAGCGTCACAGGATCTGCCGCAGATTCAGCCGGTGCAAAACGATCTGGCGGCATCCTATGATCTGGTGCGTTATGCGGAACGAGAACCGCAGCCCGGAGACGCTGAACGAATTCGCGATCAGTCAGGTCTATAAAACGATATATACGGATTTTATCGAAATGCCGTGATGAAAGGAAGGCGAATGTTTGTGAATCGAGTCAAAATTACCGTCTTGAAAACCACATTTGACAGGGAACTTGCCGCCGAATACGGCGTTGATGGTCTTGGGCCCTGTCCCATGATGAAGGCAGGCCAGGTCTTTTATGCAGATTATGCGAAGCCTGACGGACTCTGTGACGAGGCCTGGAAGGCCATTTATCAATACGTTTTTGCGCTGGCACACGGCGCTGGCAGCGGTCTGTTTTATTTCGGTGACTGGATTAAAAAGCCCGGCGTCGCCATTTGCAGCTGTAACGACGGTCTGCGTCCTGTTATTTTCAAGCTGGAGGCCACCGATACCGCTTCAGAGATCGACTACGAACCTGTGCAGTAACTTGCCCTGTCCTCCTCTCTTCTACATAAATTAGCAGGGACTTCCAGATTTCTTTGCCGAGTGCAAGAAATCATAAAAGCCAGATTGCGGCCGCAGTCTGGCTTTTATGATTCATTCAACAATATGAAACCTGCAAGCACTTTTCGGTTGCAAAACTTTCTGTGCAGGTGGTTTCTTCCTTTCTGGAACCGCAAAGGATCTTTGCGAACGGAAAATGCCTGTTTTGCACAGATTTTTCTCCTCGCAGTCATACTCTACTAAAAATGTGGTATTGCTTTTTAACCGAAAACTGTATATAATAAGCTTAGTTTATTAGCAGGAGGTAAAAACATGACCGTTACAAAAGACACTTTGATAATTGACGTGCTCCGCGCCGACATGGAGACCGCGCAGTACTTCTTTGATATTGGTATGCATTGCGTTGGCTGCCCGTCGTCCCGCGGCGAGACCATCGAAATGGCCTGCATGGTGCATGGTGTGGATCCGGACGAGCTTGTCGAAAAGCTCAACGCACACTTCGCACAGAAGAACGCATAACGAAAGCAGCATCCGAGTAGGGATCAGGCGTCATAGAGCTGCCGCTTCATGACGCCTGCTCTGTTTTTCCTGACAAAACAATGAGACTGTTTACTCTTGGTGCGCGGCTGGAGACTGCCGCCAGTTTTATCCCGCCGGGCTCCGTGGTCGTGGATATTGGCACGGATCATGCACGGCTTCCGATCTGGCTTGTGAAAACAGGACGTTGTACGCATGTTACCGCTTCCGATATTGCAGATATTCCCATCAGACGGGCGCGTGAAAACGTAGCTCGCTGGGAAGTAAGCAGGATGGTTCGGGTAATTCAGTGCGCAGGGTTTGACGGGATTGCGCCCGGCAGCTTCACGCACGCGGTGATCTGCGGTATGGGCGGCGATACCATCTCGCGTATTCTTGCGGCCGCACCCTGGACACGAGACGAGCGCTATACGCTCATTTTACAGCCGGAGACGGCGGCACGGCGGCTGCGCGAATTCCTGTATGGGCATGGTTATACCATCCACGACGAAGTCGCCGTCCTGGACGGCGGACGCGTCTATTCCGTCATGGCAGTACGCGGCGGGCCGGATCCAAACCGTGCCGACCCGCTGCATACGCGTCTTAGTGCGCCGCTTCTTTCGCGGCATGACGAGGCCGCGCGGCGGTATGCCGCACGGGTCGAAGCATCGCTTGCACGCGAAATACGGGGATTGGCGCCGGACGGCGAAGCGTACCGGGCTGCGTCCGCGCTGTTGGCGCGTATCAAGGAATGGGAGGCACAAAATGCCTAAGGTTTCCGATTTTTTAGAAGTTTTAGAGGGATTTGCTCCCTTATTTCTCAAAATGCAGGGCGACAATGTCGGCCTGCTCGTGGGAGATCCGGAACGCGCGGTGTCGCGTGTCGTGCTTACGCTGGATATTACGCCCGCCGTTGCACGTGCGGCGGCAGAAGAAGGCGCAGCTCTGATCGTCTCCCACCATCCGGTTATTTTTCATCCCCTGGCCGCCATTACGCCGGCGGACTATAACGGCGCGGCGGTTATGACACTGGTGGAAAACCGGATTGCCGCCATCTGTATGCACACGAATCTCGACGCCGCAGCCGGAGGAGTCAACGATACGCTGGCGCATGTGCTGGGTCTGCAAAACGTTTCGCTGATTGACGACGGCGGACAGGGGATTCTGCGCCGCGGCACATTGCCGCAGGAAATGATGCCTGCAGACTTTGCCGCATATGTCGGGCAACGGCTCGGCTGCCATGGCGTGCGCTACAGTGAGGGAACGCGTCGTGTACATACGGTCGCCGTCTGCGGCGGCGCCGGCGGCGGACATGACGACGCGATGGCGGCGCTGGCTTCCGGCTGCGACGCTTACGTCACGGCAGAGGTGAAATATCCTGTCTCTCTTGAACTCGCGTACGCGGGTCTGACAGTCGTGGACGCCGGGCATTTCCACACGGAGAATCCGGTGCTCCGCACGTTGCATACGCTGCTCGCCAAACGTTTTCCCGACGCATTGTTTACCGTCTCCGCACACGAAGATCCTATGAAATTTCAGATATTCTGATTTGAAACAACAATATGCTTGATACGATTTTTTTAGGCGAGCTGCTGCGTGAAATGCGTTTGCCTGGCTCGCGCATCAATAAAATTAACCAGCCGGAACGCGACGAAGTATTTTTCACGCTTTACGGCCCCACCGGAACGCACCGGCTTCTTATCAGCGCAAATGCTTCGGCGCCGCGCCTGCAATATACGGACGCCCCGCGCGAAAACCCGCAGCAGGCGCCGATGTTTTGCATGTTTCTGCGCAAATATCTCACCGGTGCACTCATTGCAGAGGTCTCTCAGCCGCACGGAGACCGTATCGCCGAACTGACGCTTGACTGCACGGATGAGTTCGGATATCCTTCCCGGCGCCGTTTCATCGCCGAGCTGATGGGACGCTATTCCAATATGATCCTTGTCGATTCCGACGGACGCATCATGGACTGTCTCAAACGTGTCGATGCCTCCATGAGCCCTGCAAGACAAATTTTACCAGGCCTTTTCTATCGTTACCCGGAATTACAGGGAAAACTGTCGCTTCCAGACTCTACGCCGGAGGCCATTGCAGACTGCGTTGCCGCCGCACCGGCGGACACTGCGATCGACCGTTATCTGCTCGACCGTTTCGCCTGGCTCTCTCCCATTACCTGCCGGGAGGCGGCATATCTGGCCTGCGGCGACAGTGGCGCGCGATTTTCTGCCCTTGCAGACCGCGCGGCGCTGACGAACGCCGTGCTTGCCATTGCATCGCGGATCACATGCGGCGATACCGCGCCGTATATTTTATATGAAACACGTCAGGATGCCGGCGGACAGAGAATACGCCGTCCGGTTGATTTTTCCTATATGCCGGTTACACAGTACGGCAACCTGCGCGAATGCATCCGTGTCGAAAGTTTCTGCGGGCTTTTGGATGAATTTTATACCGTGCGCGAAGCCGCCGGCCATATGCAGCAGCGGACATCGGCGGTCCGCAAATCGGTCCGCAGTGCGCAGTCAAAACTCGCGCAAAAGCTGGACGCACAGCGCCGGGAACTCGCCGCGTCACGCGGACGCGAGGATTTCCGAAGGGCAGGCGAGCTGCTCACGTCGTCGCTTTATCTTGTCGAACGCGGCATGGATTGCGTTCGTCTTCCCGATTACGCCGCCGGACCCGACGAGAGCGGCGCTTACCCTGTAGTCGAGGTCAAGCTCGACCCACAGCTCTCTCCGCAGGACAACGCGCAGCGTTACTTCAAGCAATACCGTCGCGCAAAACACGCCGAGGCGATGCTGCAGGAGCTGATTGCCCGGGGTGAACGGGAGCTTATCTATCTTGACAGTGTTGCAGACGAGCTCGATCGTGCCGTCAGTGAACGGGAGCTTGCTGAAATTAAAGCGGAACTTGCCGAAAACGGCTACGCTTCCCAGCGCTGGGAGCAATCACGGAACGGGCGCAACAAAAAACAGAAAATTCCGGCATTAAAGCCGATGGAGTATCTTTCTTCTTCCGGCTTTCGAATTCTTGCCGGACGTAACAACCGGCAAAACGAACAGATTTCTCTAAAGCTCGCGGCAAAATCCGACATCTGGCTCCACGCACAAAAAGTTCCGGGCTCACACGTCCTGATTGTCTGCGGCGCAGCAACGCCGGATGATGAGACGATTCGGGAAGCCGCCGTCATTGCGGCATACCACAGTGCGGCGCGCGCCTCCGGTCATGTCGCGGTCGATTATACCCGCGCACGAAATGTGCGCCGTCAGCCGGACGGTAAAACCGGCATGGTATTCTATACGGACTATCAGACAGTCTCCGTCCGGCCCGATGAGGCGTTGGTCGAACGGCTGTCCTGTGAACAAAAAAGAAAGTGAGTGTTATCTATGGTCGTCATTGAAATGGAAAACGGGAAAAAAATCAAGGTGGAGCTGGATCCCGCATCTGCTCCCATCTCCTGCGAAAACTTTGAAAAGCTCGTCCGGGAGGGCTTTTACAACGGGCTGACCTTCCACCGTATTATCAAGGGATTCATGATCCAGGGCGGCTGCCCGCAGGGAACCGGAACCGGCGGTCCCGGGTACACCATCAAAGGTGAATTTTCTGCAAACGGCGTCGATAACCCCATCCGTCATGTGCGCGGCGTCATTTCCATGGCGCGGTCTGCAGATCCGGACAGCGCAGGCAGTCAGTTCTTTATCGTCCATGAAGACGCGCCGCACCTTGACGGACAGTATGCTGCGTTTGGCCGCGTCGTCGAAGGCATGGACGTTGTTGATGAAATTGCGGCGACCCGTACCAACTTCAGGGATGCGCCGTTGAAAAAGCAGGTCATGGCTCGCGTTTACATGGAAGAATGAGCGACAGCTGTCTGACGTTTTTCTATGAAAATTCGCACCGGGGCGAGCTATCCAGTCTTGCGCTGGCTCATGTCGGCGACGCCGTATTTGAACTGCTTGTCCGTACCAGGCTATGTGAACATGAGCTCACCGCCGAACGTCTGCACCGCCGCACAGTAGAACTCGTCTGCGCGCCGGCGCAGGCCGCGGCGGCGCGGGCCATTATGGATGCTCTGACGGAAGAAGAACTGGACGTGTTTCGCCGTGCGCGCAATGCGAAACCGCACCGTGTCCCACACGGTGCGACCGCTGCCGATTACAGTCTCGCAACCGCGCTGGAGGCGCTTTTCGGCAGTCTGTATCTGGACGGGCAGGGTGATCGTGTCAAAGCGCTCTTTAATATGTGCTGGGCTCATCTGCCTGGCGTGGCAACCCGTCAGGTGAAAGCTTAAGGACAAAACATGCCTTGCCGCGTATGGTTTCCGCGCGCGCGAATAAAAGCGCCGGGGCAATGTGCGCATGGGAAACGGCGGGAACCGCCAATTCGATGTATCCCGACCGGTACCGGTAAAAAACGCCCTGCGCGCCGAAAAGCGTTTTCTTCAGCACTTCGTCTTCCGTGAAGCTTTCCGGCCGGGCTGTCTCAAGCCATCGATCCAACCGGGCGTACGGTGCCTGGTCCTTCTCCGTAGTTACGGTCTCCGGTATGCTCTGTGGGACGGACGGCGGCTCAGGGCGTGTATCTCCTTCGCAAAGGACGCCGTACTGGTAAAACTCCAGTCCCGGAGGCGCGTATTTGGGGCGGCTGACCGTACGGTCGAGAACCAACATGCCGTTTTCGGGAACCAAAACGCCCAGCGGCAGGGTTTCTCCATTTCCTTCCCATATATACAGGCGGTAAATTCCCGGCAGGAAAGGACACTTTGCGCGAAAGTGTAAACGCGCACCTGCTTCCTCGACCCACGCAGTTCCAAATTCTTCTCCATTTTGATAAATAACGAGTTCCATGCTGCCACCCCTCTCTTCGTTATCATATGCAGAAGAGCCTGAAATTACCATCTGAATTATTTATTAATTTTGCAAAAACCACTTTGATTTACATAATGTGTGTGGTAAAATAGTTTCTGGAACCAAAGAGAAATGAAACCTTTTGGCCCACCCGTGCGTCTAATAGACGCACAGACGAAATGACAAGCTTAAGGAGGTAGATTATGAAGCGTTCATTATCGTTGGTCCTGGCTGTCTGTCTGGTAGTCACGCTGTTCGCCGGGGTTATGGTCCCGGGTGCCGGCGCAGTTACCTATACAGATGTTGCCGATGACTTCTGGGCGTACGACGAAATCTATTATTTGACCGATAAGGGTATCCTTGAGGGCGACGGTACCGGTAGATTCCGCCCGACGGACGACGTAACCCACATCGAGTTCATCAAGATGATCGTCGCAACGTTCAATCTTGTTGATACCGCAACCGTCAATTACACAAACGTCCCGGATTGGGCGAGAGAAGGCCGGTATCTTGAGAAAGCCGCCGCGCAGGGATTCCTGCTCGACGAGTATACCAGAGACTTTGACTTTACGGAAGAGCTGACCCGTGAAGAGGCAGTCGCCCTTGTTATGCGTTATCTTGACCTGGACGACGAGATTGCAGTCTCTTCTTCCTATTTCCCGGATTACAGCGACATTTCTTCCGCTTACCGCTCCTATGTTCTGACCGCTGTGGGCGCCGGAATTGTACAGGGCGACGAGACCGGTAATTTCCGTCCTGATCGTGTCCTGACCCGTTCCGAGGCCCTGCGTATTCTCTACACGGCTGCCGGCGCAATTTATGACCGTTCCGCAAGCAGAGCTGAGACCGGCGCCAACAAAACAAATGCCACCATTAACAGCTCCGTCAACCTCTCCGGCATTACCTTCACCGGCAATGTCTATATCACCGAGGGCGTTGATACGGTTTACTTCACCGATTGCGTCATCAGCGGCGACCTGATTGTCCGCGGCAATACCGAAGTGACGCTTTATGATACGATTGTTTCCAATATGACTGTCAACGGCAGCCGCGCTGAAATCGATTTGGAAGGTGAAACCGATATCACCTCTGCCGACGTTAACGCGCAGGCCACAATCACGGTTTCCGAGGATTCCGTTATCGACCGTCTGATCTTCAACACCGGTTCTGAAAATTCTACAGTCTCCGGTGAAGGCGAAGTCACCAATATCGCCGTGCAGGACGACGGTATCACCACAACCGGCGTCGATATCTCGGAGTATTATATTTATAGAGGCTACACGGCAACCTTTGACGGCATCGTATACGAAGCTGGCAGCGGCACGCCGCTCAAGAGCAATATTACGAGCGCTACCGTCAGCGGTTCTACCAACTACTATACCAGCAACACCAGCAATATCACCATCAACGTGACGGCAAATGCAGCCGGTACGATTTATGCCGCCGCCTGGCCGAAAACGACAACCGCATTGACCGCCAACGAGATCAGAAACGTCTCCTCGTCTTTTAATTCTTCCTATTATGGCTCTTATAAATCCGTTGCAGCAAATGTTTCTACGTCGATCACTTTGTCTGTCTCCGGTTCCTATGAGAATTATAACGTTGGTATCGTGTTCCTGCCGACCGGTGTCACTTCCGCGGCGAATTTGACGCCTTATTACAACAAGAATACCATTTCTGCTATCGCGGCAGCTATGAGTACGGATGTCCCGACCACGTCTACGTCGATCACACCGACCTGGACGCTTTCGACTTCCGCATCCGGTACGACAATTATCGGTAATTCTCTGGTTCTGACGTTTGATCAGGTCATGTACTATAAGTCCGGTACATATCCTTACGGCATTTCTTCCCTTACCGGCCTGACATCTACGCAGCTGGCCTCCCTGTTCTCCATTTATGAGGGGTCCACCAGAATTACGTCCTTCACCGCTACCGTTACCAATTCTCTGACCAACACGGTAATTTACCTGACTCCGTCTGCGGGCATCACGTATGGTAAGTCCTACACTGTTGCGTGTGGAACAAACCTCGTGAACGCCAACGGTGTTGCACCGGCCACGACTTCGGCTACCATTATCGCCGGTTCGACGACCTCCGCAAACGCTCCGACGCTGACTTCTTCGAGCGGATCCTCCAACGTCGATTCCAACGATTACATTCAGGTCGGCTTCCCGACGGGCGTGACGAAGGTTGCCTATACCGTTACAGTTGACGGTGTCGCAAAAGACAGCGGTACGTTTAATAGCAGCTATGCATCAACCTATGCGCGGATCTATCTGAGCAGATACTCCGGCTCCGTGATTACAGTGAGCGCATGGGCCGTCAACACCAATGGTTCTCAGATCAGCGAAACGACTACGCAGACCTATTATATGGGTGCGGTTCCGGCCATCTATGTCGGCGGTACGGCTTATTACGGTGCAAATAACGTAGTCTACACAACCTCGAGTTATTATGTGACCGCAGGTTCCATTCCGACCGGCTATACTGCCACTTATGCCATTAACGGCACGCCGGTTTCTACGATCACCGGAAGTTACTCCGCGCCGGCTTATAATACGGGCGTGACTTATACCATCACATTGAGACCGAACAGCATTTATGTGGGAACGAACACCATTACCACCAGCGTTACGGTGATGTATGGCTACAACAATGGCTCCGGCGGCATTGTAACGCCTCCGACAACGGCCAGCGCCCCGACTGTCTCTGTCTTCGACAATGTGGTTCATTCGGGTTGGTATCAGTTTCTTCAAGGTTCATCTGCCAATTTGTCTGTCACAATTCAGAGTGCAACGGGTGTCGTTTATTCCTATTCTATTAACGGCTCTTCTTCAACTATTTTGACAAATGGCAAGGTAAATTCTATCACGTTAACAAGAGATCCCTATGTTGGAGTCTCTACCCCGACACAGATCCTCACCATTTCTGCAACCAATAACAATACTGTTATTGGTTCCTGGACTTATACTTTTGCATTTAAAGGTTAATTAAATTTCTCGAAAAAGGCACAGGGCGTTTTTAAGCGCCCTGTGCCTTTTTTACTCGTTCTACTCGTTCTTACAGCGGCTTTTTCTTAATCTGCGCATATGTGCGCGGGTACTGATCCGGGGTCCGTGTGTCCTTTTTTATTATAATGAGCGTCCGCGCAGCGTCCACACCCGGTATGGCATATGCGTGCGTCCTTATTTCTGCACCGCCCAGCAGCTTCACCGCGCGCTGTGATGCAGCAATTTCTTCCTCTGCATCTCCCTTGTACGCCACAAAGCAACCGCCCGGACGCACCAAGGGGAGACAAAGCTCACACAGAATGGGGAGCGCCGCGACAGCGCGCGCCGTCACGACGTCGTATCCTTCGCGCGCCTCTGTTCGTGCGTAATCTTCCGCACGCGCGTTGACAAACGCCGCGTGAATACACAGCCGCTCGCAGGCTTCGCGAATAAAGCTCAGTTTTTTCGCCGTCGCATCCAGCATCGTCACCCGCGCCGACGGTTCATACAGCGCAAGCGCAACGCCGGGCATGCCGCCGCCCGTGCCAACGTCCAAAACGCGCTGCCCGGAAAGCGGCAAAGCCTGGAACAGCGACAATGCGTCCAAAAGGTGTAGACGTACGGCGCTGTCCGGGTCTTTCACCGCCGTCAAATTCAGCGAGCGGTTGCGGTCGAGCATCATCTCCAGATAGGGAATCAGCTTTGACACACCCTCGCGCGACGGGTCCAGGCCCATCTCCCGCATTCCGTCAAAAAGCAGCTGTTCAAGCACGGCCCGTTCCCCCCTCGGCATGATTTTCCAGATAAATCATTAACGCAGTCATATCCGCCGGGCTGACGCCCGATATGCGGGAAGCCTGGCCCAAATTGAGCGGCCGCGCCTTGGCCAGCTTTTGCCGAGCCTCCAGTCGCAGCGAAGAAATTGATTCATAGTCCAGATTCTCCGGTAAGCGGCGGCCCTCCATACGTTTAAATTGTTCCACCTGCGCCTTCTGGCGGCGAATATAGCCTTCGTAGCGAATAGAGATTTCCACCGATTCCCGGACGTCGGAGGGCAGCTCAGGCCGTGCCGGGTCAAGCGGCGCCAGTTTTTCATACCCAAGTTCCGGCCGGCGGATCAGATCCGCCATGCTCACACCCGTTTTCAGCTCCGCAGATCCACAGGCGCGCAGCAGCGCGTTTGCCTCCGCAGACGGCGGGCAGACCGTCGCGCGAAGGCGTGCAATTTCCGCATCCACTTTTTGATATTTTTCCAGCACGCGTGCATGACGTTCTTCGCTGACCAGTCCCGCGCGCAGACCGATGTGCGACAGCCTTAGGTCCGCGTTGTCCTGACGCAGCAGCAGCCGGTACTCGCTGCGTGAGGTCATCATGCGGTAAGGCTCCGGCGTACCTTTTGTCACCAGATCATCAATCAGCGCGCCAATGTAAGCCTCGCTGCGGTCCAGCACCACGCTCTCGCGCCCCAAGAGCTTACAGGCGGCGTTGATGCCCGCCAACAATCCCTGTGCCGCAGCCTCCTCATACCCGGAGCTGCCGTTAAACTGTCCTGCCCCGTAAAGCCCCGGTACCTTTTTGCACTCCAGGGTCGGGTAAAGCTGCGTAGGGTCTACGCAGTCGTATTCAATCGCGTAAGCCGGCCGCATCATCTCCGCATGTTCCAGACCCGGAACAGTGTGCAGCATGGCAATTTGGACATCCTCCGGCAAGGAAGATGACATGCCCTGTATATAAAGTTCCTCCGTATTCAGCCCGCACGGCTCAACAAACAGAGAATGTTTCTCATGGTTGGCAAAACGCACCACTTTGTCCTCAATCGAAGGGCAGTACCGCGGGCCAACCCCCTCAATGACTCCGGAAAAAAGTGGGGAGAGGTGAAGATTGGCCCGTATGATTTCGTGCGTTTCACCGGTCGTATGGGTCAGGTAACAGACAGCGCGGTTTTCCGGCGGCGTCTTGGTATCAAAAGAAAACGGCGCCACTTCCGGATCGCCGTACTGGACGGACATCTCCTCATAAGAAACAGAGCGGGCATTCACGCGCATGGGCGTACCGGTTTTAAAGCGCATCAGGCGAAGCCCCATCCCCATCAGCGACTGCGTCAGCCGCGTTGCGGCAAACATACCGTCCGGTCCGCCATCATACGTCACATCGCCGATGATGATACGTCCGCGCAGGTATGTTCCCGTGCAGACAATTGCCGCACGGCAGCGGTAAATTCCACCCAAATGGGTGCGTACACCCGCAACGGCGCCATTTTCCAGCAAAACGTCGGTAATTTCGGCCTGTTTCAGGTCCAGATTCTCCTGCGCTTCCAGCGCATGTTTCATACGCACACGATAAGCCGCACGGTCTGCCTGCGCACGAAGGGAGTGCACCGCCGGCCCCTTGCCGCGGTTGAGCATCCGATATTGGATGCAGCATTCGTCCGCCGCGCGTCCCATCTCGCCGCCCAGGGCATCAATCTCGCGTACCAGATGACCCTTTGCGGTTCCCCCAATTGCGGGGTTACAGGGCATATTGCCCACAGCATCCAGGTTTATGGTGAAACATACCGTACGCAGTCCCAAACGTGCAGCGGCAAGCGCCGCCTCAATTCCCGCATGTCCTGCGCCAATCACAGCAATATCGTAATCTGCAATCTGATGATCCATTCGGATTCCTCTTTATTTCCCCACGCAAAAGCGTGAAAATATCTGTTGGATGATGTCTTCCGAGGCGGTCTGCCCCGTAATTTCGCCGATGATTCCGGCGGCCTCCTCCACGTCCGTGCACACGACGTCCGGCGTCAATGTCTGCGCGGCATCTATGGCGCGCCGCAAGGATTCCGCAGCTCGTTCCAGAGCGTTTGCCTGACGCGGATTCGTAATCAGACTATCCCCTACGTCCTGTGACGTAGCAAAATGTTCTGCCAGAGACTCCAAAAGTGCGTCTACACCTGCGCCGCGAGCTGCACTAAGTGAAAACACACGTGCAAAATGCGCACGCAGCACAGCCTCATCCACACGCTGCGGTAAGTCGGCCTTATTCACGACGCACCACGTCTCATGTCCGGCAGTGCTTTCCATCACCGCCCGGTCCTCCGGCGTCAACGGCTGCGAGCCGTCGAATACCGCAAGAACCGCAGATGCCGTACGCACGGCATCCGCAGCGCGCGCAACGCCAATCTGTTCTACTTTGTCTTCAGTCTCACGGATGCCCGCCGTATCAAAAAACGAAAATTTAACGCCGTGCGCCGTCACCACATGTTCCAGCACATCGCGCGTTGTACCGGGAACTTCCGTGACAATTGCGCGTTCAAAACCTGCAAAGGCATTCAAAAGCGATGATTTTCCAACATTTGGCCTGCCCGTAATAGCGCAGGGAACGCCGTTTTTCAGTGCCGCGCCCCGTTCATAACTTGCGCGCAGGCGCTCCAGTGCACCGCACGAGTCCTGCAAACGGGCAATCAGTTCCTGCATTTCCAGCTCCGGCACTTCCTCCTCCGGAAAATCGATCATTGCGGATAACTGCGCCGCAATCAGGATCAAATCGTCCCGCAGCGCAGTCAGCTGCTTACCGAGCACGCCCTCAAGCTGCATTGCGGCATTTGCCGCCGCAGCCCTGGTCTCGCTCTCAATGAGGTCAATCACCGCTTCCGCCTGCGACAGGTCCATACGGCCATTTAAAAAAGCGCGCCGGGTAAATTCCCCCGGCCCGGCCTGACGCGCGCCCGCCGCAAACAGCGCATCAAGCACCGCCGCCTCTATTCCAGGAGACCCATGGCAGTAAATCTCGGCCGTATCCTCACCCGTATACGACGCAGGTCCCGGCATATAAACCGCAAGGCCTTCGTCAATTCGCAGGCCCCCGCGCGCATAAATACCGCCAAGCGTCATGCGGCGCGGCACAAATCGTCCATTCTTTGCAGGGCGTACCACCGTCTGAAGCAGTGGCAATGCCTGTGGTCCACTGACGCGGACAATTCCAATTGCGCTGGGCACCGGCGGTGTCGCAACCGCAGCAATTGTATCGGTTCTATTTTCCATCATACCGTTTTCCATACCAAACAGGGCAGACTTTCGTCTGCCCTGTGCGGTTTATTTCCATTCTTCCTCAATAACCGGAATCGACGCCGCCTTCGGCGGTTCTGTAGCCGTCCGCTCCGGGCGTTCCCCGCCCGAACGCTGCGGTCCGCGTGTTCTGGGCCCACGAGAACCTGCCAGCGCCACAACAACGCGGCGGTTTGGCTCGTTTCCCATCGAGTACGTCGTGACTCCACGCGTCCCCTGCAGGGCCGAGTGAATGACGCGGCGCTCGTTGGCGTTCATTGGCTCCAGCGTGACATTCTTCTTATACTTCAAAACGCGGCCTGCAACCTTATGCGCCAGCGCCTCCAAAGATTCTTCACGCTTTTTGCGGTAATTCTCCGTGTCAACGGTCACGCGGACGTGTTCTTTCCCGCCGCGGTTGACCACGATTGACGTAATATACTGCAGCGCATCCAGCGTATCGCCGCGGCGTCCAATGACAACACCCATGTTCTCACCGGTAACATTCAGCGCAATGGTTCCCTCATCGGTCACCACGCCGTCAACAAATCCATTCACGCCGATATGCTCCAACAGCCCGCTCAAAAAGATTTTTGCACTTTCCAGCGGTTTCATCTCATAAGTGACGCGCACCTTGGCGTTGCTGCTGCCGATTCCCAAAAAACCGGAGCGAGCCCGCTCAAGAAGCTCCACATCAACATCGGCTTCCGTAATGTCCGGATTAATCTCCATCAGGGAACGAAGCGCAGCGGCAACAGCATCATCGGTTGTTTTTCCGGTTGCTTCGACTGTTTTTAGCATTTGACAAATCAGCCTCCTTCAAAGGCTCTTTTTCCTTCTTCTTCTGAATATAGGTGGTGATAAAAAATTCCTGCAATATGCCGACGAGGTTGGACGTAATCCAGTAAAAAGTCATACCTGCCGGCAGCGTAAAGCCGACCCATATGGAAATCAACGGCATCATCCACAACATCATGCCGTTTTGCTGTGTGCTCTTTGTTCCGGTGCTGCGCTCCTGCAGCCAGGTCGTCACTTTGGAAAGCAGGAAAGAGGTTCCCGCCGAAATCAGCGGCAACAGGAACAGGACATTAAACGTCGTAAAACTCGGCACCGCGCCGAGATCCATTCCAAGGAAGGAGAGGTTCATCGGGAACAGGTTTTCCGAAATGCTGCTGACCGCCTCAAAGTTATCGTGAATCGCCTGCACCAGCGTCATTTCCGACGAAGTAGCGGACACCAGGACGCCGTTTACCCTCGCGCCGATCAGGATCAACTGGTCGCGCACTGCGTCTATTTGCGCAGCAGAGAGATTCATGAGATACTTAAGGGGCTGGCTGATAGGCCAGTAAAGCGCAAACATAATGGGAAGAGTCAACAGCATCGGCAGGCATCCGCCCATCGGGCTGACGCCTTCTTTTTTATACAGCTTCGCAACTTCTTCCTGGTATTTCTGCTTATCATTCTGGTACTTTTTCTCAAGTTCCTTCATCTTAGGCTGAAGCGCCTGCATTGCCACCATGCCTTTTTTACTCTTAATATTGAGCGGCAAAAGAACGATTCTTGTAAGTAAGGTAAAGAGAATAAGCGCCCAGCCGAACGAGCCGCACCAATCATATATCCAACGCAGGATATACGCAAAAGGCCTGACTAAGACAACAATAAAAATATTGGTGGTCTCGCCGTTTCCGTCCGTAAAGCATGAGGTCAAAAGCATACAGATAAGCAGCGCAAGGGAAAGCACTATGACCACTCTACGGCCGCTAAACCGAGGTTTCTTCTGTGTAGGCATCAGTTTGCCTCCTGTAAACAAGGTGCCGGCATATCAAATGGCGGCCTAGGGGAGCGGATCATATCCGCCTGGATGGAACGGGTGGCAGCGCAATAGACGCCGAAGGGCAAGATAGCCGCCTTTCAGCACACCGTATTTGCTCACCGCTTCCAACGCATATTCCGAACACGTCGGAACGAAGCGGCACGTGGGATATCTTTTCAGAGGAGATAAATACCGGCGATAAAAACGGATCAGCCACAGCACGGCCCTGCGCGGGAAACTCATTGTTCCGCCCCGCAGAGTCCGACTTTCTGCAAAAGGTCCGCAAGCGCCGCATCGATCTGCCAATACGACGCCCCCGCCGCACGCGTGCGTGCAACAACCACTAGATCATAACCTTTCTTCATCCGTTGCTCGCGTAGTCTGTATGACTCCCGGATCAGGCGGCGCACACGGTTTCGTACAACGGCTTTTCCAACACGCGTGCCCACAGTGAGTCCTAGACGGTTGACCGTCGCTTTATTTCGCCGGCAGTAAACGGCCAAATACGCGTTTGCAGCTGTTTTTCCCTTAGAATATATCCTTCTGAAATCCCTGTTTTTTTTAATCGAGACGGTGTAACGCATTACGCCTCCCCTTTTTGCGTACAAATTCTGTACGTCTTTAGGCAGTTCTGCGGCTTAATAAGAAAGACGAACCCTGCCCTTTGCGCGGCGTCTGGCCAACACCTTACGGCCGTTTTTTGTGCTCATTCTTTTACGGAAGCCATGCTCGCGGCTGCGCTGGCGCTTTTTGGGCTGATATGTTCTCAGCATTTGTCACACCTCCTGGACGTATATTTCCTTACTGGCCGGACAAAATCACCTTCCGGCCACGTACCGTTTATTATATAACATAAATTCATTCTCTGTCAACATTTTTCCGATGCAAACCCCTGTTTTTTTTTGCATAAATCACGTCATGGCACGGGTAAACGTCTGCTCACGCTGTACAAAAGCGCATGCCTGTGGCATAATAGAGGTACTGACATTAGGAGGTATGCAGACGATGGCACATTGCATTTATGCCGATTACGCTGCGACAACACGGCTACGGGAAGAAGCGCTGGACGCCATGCTGCCCTGGCTGCGCGACGCGTACGGCAACGCCTCTTCTCTATATCAACTCGGGCGCGAGGCCCGCAAGGCCGTTGAAAATGCCCGCCGCACGGTAGCAAACATCCTTGGTGCGGACAAAAATGAGATTTTCTTTAATTCCGGCGGCACAGAGGGGGACAACATGGCTCTGCGCGGGGTGATGGCGCGCGCGGCAGGGCGTCACATCGTATCTACCGCAATGGAGCACCATGCGGTCCTCCATACGTTAACCGATTTGGAGAGATCCGGATATCAGGTCACACTTGTTCGTCCGGACAAGTCGGGACACGTCTCACCGGATGAAATCCGGGCCGCGCTGCGTCCGGATACCGCACTGATTTCCGTGATGACCGCCAATAACGAGCTCGGCACCATTCAACCAATTCGTGAAATCGGCGCGATTGCGCATGAGCGCGGCATTCCATTCCACACAGACGCCGTGCAGGCAGCAGGTCATATCCCGCTCAACGTCAATGCGTGTAATATAGATATCCTGACGCTGTCTGCGCATAAATTTGGCGGGCCAAAGGGTTCCGGCGCCATTTATATCCGCAGGGGTACGGCTTGTTCTCCGCTGATGACCGGCGGCACACAGGAACATGGGAACCGGGCCGGTACGGAAAACGTCGCCGGCATCGTAGGGCTTGCCCGGGCGCTCGAACTTGCAGAGGCAGAGCTGGAGAGAGAGGCACGCCGTCTGACAGGACTGCGGCAACGGTTGACGGAGGGTATTTTAAAAATTCCGCACACGCGCGAAAACGGTGCGGAGCCCCGTCTTCCCGGCATCGCAAATTTTTCCTTCGCCGCAATTGAAGGCGAATATATCGCCATGCTGCTGGATAACGCAGGAATTGCCGTTTCCCCCGGTTCGGCGTGCGCGTCGGGCAGTGAGGAGCCGTCGCATGTGCTGACGGCAATCGGCCTTGATCGCGCTGCGGCAAAGGGTGGGCTGCGCATTTCTCTCGGACGCGAGAGTACGGAGGAAGATGTGGATGCAATCCTTTCCGCCTTGCCGCAGGCCGTGGAAAAATTGCGGGCGATGAGCCCTGCCTGGACCGCCATGCGGCACATGGGCATGTTGTAAAACTGTATTGCAGACATTCATTTACATGGAATATCTCCGGCTTCCCCATGCGCCGGATGTCGTTTTTTTGATACGCCCGGCACGGTCTTAATTTTGTGCAAATTTCCGGTTTTGTGTTGACTTTGCGGGGAGGCAATGCTATACTTTAGACAATCTCGCACCCCTTATATAGAAACACAGAACATGAAGGAGGATTGTCATGAATCAGGAGATTTTGTCACTGTGCCAAGCCTATCAAAAGTATTTTGACATTGGCGCCGCCATCTCCCCGCCGAGTCTCACCATGCATGCCGACCTTTTGAAGAAGCATTTCAACAGCATTACCTGTGAGAACCAGATGAAGTATGAGTCCATGCATCCTGCGGAGGACAAGTGGATTTTTGAACCTGCCGATCAAATTGTCGCCTTTGCAAAGGAAAACGGGATGCGTATGCGCATGCATGCGCCGGTCTGGCACAATCAGACACCGAAATGGTTCTTTGAAGCAAATGGCCGTCTGGCGCCCCGCGAGCTCGTTTTTGAGCGCATGGAGCAGCATATCAAGGTCGTCGCCGAGCGTTATCGCGACGCGGTCTATTCGTGGGACGTCGTCAACGAGGCAACTGCCGATACGGTTGACGAGAGATTCCTGCGCCGTTATGGCAACAATCCCTACCGTCTGACCGACTATCTGGTCACCTGCGGCGTGGAGTATCTTGAAAAGGCCTATCATCTTGCACGCAAGTATGCCCCGCATGTGCAGCTCTTTTATAACGATTACAACGAGTGTGATCCGCTCAAGCGCGAGCGAATCTACAACTTGATGAAAAACCTGATCGACCGCGGCGCGCCGATTCAGGGATTTGGTATGCAGACGCACTACAACATTAATAAGCCGGATCTTGACGAAGTCAAAAAGTCTATCGAGTTCTATGCTTCCCTGGGCCTGCGTATCCACATTACGGAAATGGACATCAACTTCTATACGGATGTACATTCCAGCGAATCCGCCATCGAAATCACGGACGCCATGCGCGAGAAGCAAAACGAAATTTATGTGAAGCTCTTTGAGATTTATCGTTCCTATTCCGACGTGATCGACTCTGTCACAACCTGGGGCGTAGCGGACGACTATTCCTGGCTCTCCCGTCCGGATCGTCCGAACTATCCGCTTCTTTTCAACGCAGACCACTCTCCGAAGCCCTGCGTTTATAAGATGATTGACGACGCAGTCGCCGGTAGATAATAATGCCTGATTTCAGGGCAGGTCTTTTTGACCTGCCCTGAATATGTCTTAATCCGTTAGTAGGAGGATTTTTGCTTATGTATCAGGAAATGCCCTCGCTCTGTGAGGCCTATGCGAAATATTTTAAAATCGGCGCCGCCGTATCGCCGCAGAATTTCGTTTCTCATTGCGGTCTGCTGATCAAACATTTTAACAGCCTGACCCCCGGCAGTGCGATGAAGTTTGGCCCGGTCCATCCCGCTGAGTACCGCTATGATTTTACCGACGCCGACCAGATTATCGCGTTTGCCAAAGAACATGGAATGGGCGTTCGAGCCCACGCGCCCGTATGGCACCAGCAGACCGACGACTGGATTTTTACCGACCGTTTTGTCTATGCCGGCCGCGAATTGCTGCTCGAGCGTCTGGAGGATCATATCAGGGTTATGGCCGGACGTTACGGCGATGCTGTTTATGCCTGGGATGTCGTCAACGAAGCCATTGTGGACAGTCCGGAGGGCTATCTGCGCGAAACGAAGTGGTATAAGCTCATCGGGGAAGATTATATCGACTATGCCTATCGTTTTGTCAAGCAGTACGCGCCTAAAACCCAGGTCTTTTATAACGACTATAACGAATTTGATCCCATCAAGCGCGATAAGATTGTGCGCCTGATGCGCGGCATGCAGGAGCGCGGCGTCCCGCTCGACGGTTTTGGACTACAGCAGCATGTCAATATCTATACGAACCTGGATGATATCAAGGCCGCCATTGAGGCCTATGCCTCGCTTGGTATTACGCTGCACGTGACGGAGCTCGACGTATCGCTTTATCATCCGAAGGACCGTCCGAACCCCTATTATCCAAAAACGCTCACAATCCCCACACGCGAAGATTTTGTACGTCAGGGTAAGATGTACGAGGATCTTTTTGAGATCTACCGTTCGTATTCCGACGTGATCGAGTCTGTCACAACCTGGGGGGTAGCCGACGATCTGACCTGGCTGGACATGCATCCCGTGCCCGGACGTAAAAATTACCCTCTTCTTTTCTCTTATGATCACACGCCAAAGCCCTGTACGCGCGCCATCGTGGACGCCGTGCTGTGAGACGGACGCTTCAGAAAAGGAGGATCATAACATGAGCAAGCATATGCCCTCGCTGCGCGAAGCTTACGCAAAGTATTTTAAAATCGGCGCGGCGGTATCTCCCCGGGATTTTGCCCTGTATGGCGATATTCTGGAGGAACATTTTAACAGTCTAACTGGCGGAAACGCTATGAAATTTGAACCCATCCATCCACAGAAGGACGTGTGGGATTTCAAGGCGGCGGATGAAATTGTCACTTATGCCAAGGCCCATGATATGGCCATACGTGCTCATGCGCCCGTATGGCACAAGCAGGTCGGTCTCTGGATGTTCCGCGACGATCATGGCGAACAGCTCTCCCGCGAAGCGCTGCTGGAGCGTCTGGAAGATCATATGACGGTATTCGGGAAGCGTTACGGCGCAGACGTCTATTGCTGGGATGTGATTAATGAGGCCGTCGCCCATTTCGGAAAGGGGATTCTGCGCGATTCTAATTGGACGCAGATCATTGGAGACGATTTTTTGGTAAAAGCATTCCAAATTGCGCGCCGCTGCGTACCCGAGAGCGTGCAGCTCTTTTATAACGACTATAACGAGTGGATGCCGCATAAGCGGGAAAAGCTTTTAAAGGTATTGCGCAGCCTGATTGCCGAGGGCGCGCCCATCGACGGCTTTGGTATGCAGCAGCATCTCTCCATTTACGCCGATCTCGACGAAATCCGCCGCAGCGTGGAGGCGTATGCCGGGCTTGGCCTGCGCCTGCATGTCACGGAGCTCGATGTCTCGCTCTATACCGTCTATGAGACAGGGCGCCCCACCATCACGGATGAAATGCTTCAAAAGCAGTATGACATGTATGTCGAGCTCTTTTCGATATACCGTCAATATGCGGACGTGATTGATTCTGTTACAACCTGGGGTGTGGCGGACTGTACGACCTGGCTCGACTCCTCCGCCGTGCGGATCGGCGACTTCAAACCGGACGACGCACCCACACAGCGTAAAAATTTCCCGCTTCTCTTCTATGCAGACCACCGCATGAGACCTTATACGGAAAAAATCATTGAGGATGCACTGAAATAAACTGGAGGTCTTTCTATGAAGTACGACAATATGCCTTCCCTTTGCGAGGCCCACGCTAAGTATTTTAAAGTTGGCACCTGCCTCAACTCCCGCGACTTTGTCTCGCACGACAGCATTTTGAAAAAGCACTTCAACTGCATCACAGACGAGGGTATGATGAAGTGGGAACCCACGGAGCCGGAAGACGGCGTTTTCACATGGGAGGAAGCCGACAAAATTGCAAACTATGCAAAGGATAACGGGATGGCCCTGCGTGCACATGCGCCGTTGTGGCACATTCAAACTGCGAGATGGACGCATCTGGACCGTGACGGGAAGCCCGCTTCCCGTGAGCTTCTCATTGAGCGCATTGAACGTCACACCAAAGCTTTCTGTGAACGTTACGGCGGTCAGTTCTTCTGTTGGGACGTGGTCAACGAGGTGATTGACGACGACCCGGATGGCGGACTTCTGCGCAAAACAAAGTGGCTTGAGGGCATTGGTGATGATTATATCGACATTGCCTATAAGCTCGCCCGAAAATATGCGCCCGATGCGCAGCTCTTTTATAACGACTACAACGAATACGATCCCATCAAACGCGATAAAATTGTACGCCTGATGCGCGGCATGCAGGAGCGTGGCATTCCGCTTGACGGCTTCGGAATGCAGAGCCACATCAACGTTCATGAGTTTGACATTGGCGAATACAAGCGCACGATTGAAACTTACGCCGCACTTGGGCTGCGCATTCACATTACGGAGCTTGATGTCTCCCCGTATTCCTCACGGGAGAGAATGCTCCCCGCCTATCCGTATACCGACGAGCTTGTAGCGCGTCAGGCGGAAATTTACCGTCAGGTGTTTGCGGCAGCGCGCGAGTATTCAGATGTGATTGACGACGTGACCACCTGGGGCGTCGCAGATGACATCAACTGGCTTGACGGCTGGCTCCGTCCGGGCCGCAACCATTACCCGCTGCTTTTCTACTATGACCACACACCGAAATTCTTCACCCGTCAGATTGTAGAAGACGCCATTTGCGGCCGATAAGGAGGCATCCGTTTATGGGCGAGATCCTTTCCCTGGCAAAAGCTTATGAATCTTACTTCAAAATCGGCGCAGAAGTTGAGGTTCCGGATTTAACAGTTCATCGTGACCTTCTTCTACAGCATTTCAACAGCCTCACCTGTGGAAATCAGATGAAATATGAACTGACAGAACCCGAAGAAGGTAAGTTTACTTTTGGTGATGCGGACCTTATTGTGAATTTTGCAAAGGAAATGGGCGTCAAACTCCGCGCGCATGCGCCGGTCTGGCATCAACAGACGGCCGACTGGATGTTCCGTGACGGCGACAAACCGGTCGCGAAAGAACGGATCTACGAACGCATTGATGCACACACAAAGGCCATGGCCGAACACTTCAATGAAAACGTATACTGCTGGGACGTCGTCAATGAGGCAGCGCGGGATGACAGAATCGGCGTGCAAAACGATATCGGAGAAGACCCTGTATATCGCAACAGTACCTATTTTCAAATCTGCGGACCGGAATTCATTGAAAAAGCGTTTCAGGCAATGGACAAATATTCTCCGAATGCGCAGCTTTTCTATAACGACTATAATGAATGCCTGCCTGAAAAGCGCGACCGCATTGTCAAGATCATTCGTACGTTACAGGAAAAAGGCTGCCGTGTGGACGGCTTCGGTATGCAGCAGCACTATTTTATGAGGCCGAACTATGACGAGCTCAAACGTTCCATTGAGATTTATGCCGGGCTTGGCCTGCGCCTGCATGTGACAGAACTGGACGTTTCTCTTATGGCTGTGGCTAATTTCGGCGACCGCCGCATCAAACCCGGAGACCCCGGTTTTGATTCTTACATTCGCGAGGCCATGCATCCAACGCCTGAAAAGCTTGCCATGATCAGTACGATTTATGAAAATCTCTTCGAGATTTACCGCAGCTACCGCGATGTCATCGACTGTGTGACAACCTGGGGCGTCGCAGACGACATTACCTGGCTTGATACCTTTGGCGTAGACCCCGATCTGCCTCTGATCAAACAGTATCCACTGCTTTTTGACACACAGCATCAGCCTAAGCCCTGCGTCTATCAGATGATTGACGCCGTGAAATAAGGGAGGATATAAGATGAGTGAAATGACGCTGGCAAAAGCCTATGAAAAATATTTTAAAATCGGCGCGGCCACCTCGCCGAGCGAATTTCCGAGCCATGGTAACCTGCTCAAAACGCAGTTTAATTCCATGTCGCCGGAGAATCAGATGAAATTCGGTCCCCTGCACCCGGAAAAAGACGTCTGGAATTTTGAACCTGCCGACCAGCTCGTAAGTTTTGCCCGGGAAAACGGCATGGTGTTTCGTGCGCATGCACCTGTCTGGCATAGCGGCACCAATCCGTGGATTTTTCAACGCGACGATGGGAGCGACGTTTCGCGCGAAGAACTTTTGGAGCGTTTGGAAGAACAATTTACGGTTTTTGCGCTCCGTTACGGGGATTTTGTCCAGTATTGGGACGTGGTCAACGAGGCCATCGACGACGACCCCGCAAAACCGGTTCTGCGTGAGACAAACTGGCTGCGTATTTTAGGGGACGGTTATCTGACTACCGCCTTCAAGCTTGCCAAAAAAGTAGCGCCAAACGTCCAGCTCTTCTACAATGACTACGACGAGTGGCTGCCCCATAAGCGTGAAAAAATTTGTAAACTTCTGAAAAAACTTCAGGATGAGGGCGCTCCGGTTGAGGGGTTTGGCATGCAGAGCCACATGAGCATTTACAATGTCGATATTGACGATGTAAAGCGCTCTATCGAGGCGTTTGCCGCCTTCGGCGTGCGTCTGCACGTAACGGAGCTCGATATCTCGCTCTATGATCCAAAAGACCGTTCTCTCCCCGCTCCGCTGCTCACCGATGAAATGTTTGAGCGCCAGGCTCAGCTCTATATCGACCTCTTCAAGGTCTATCGCGAGTATGCAGACGTAATTGACAACGTTACAACCTGGGGCGTGGCCGACGACTATACCTGGCTCAATTCCTGGCCGGTTAAGGGCCGCACGAATTACCCGCTCCTGTTCTACGCAGATCACCATCCGAAGCCTTTCCTAAAGGAAATCATCGAGGCCGCTCTGTAAAAAATAGAAAAACACCGCAGAAGAGTGCTCTTCTGCGGTGTTTTTATGTTCGCGAGCGCCGGCTTCGAAGTCCTTCATTTTTCTGCCGAACAGGCTCCCTCTTTTCACCGCTGATCAGCCATAGCAGTGCGGCGTATATCACCCCAAGCAAAATGATCTCCGCAATCACAACGCCAACATCCAGCTGTGCCGCAGGATTACGCAGGCACAAAATACGCACCAAAAGCGCTGCGGCGCCGGCAGCAAGCAGGGGTTTGGCAATCCATTCCCCCACGCGCAGACGGACATGCGACAGTTTCATCATACGCCAGATACTGAGAACCGGGTTAAAAATATTGCTGACATACATCACAATCATAAAGCCCGTAAAACCCATGGCCGGAATCAACTGATACACCATGAAAATTCGGATGATCGAATCGGCAATATTACAGTAAAGCACCCAATTTTGCTGACCGAGACCTTTGAGAATCCCATCTGCAACCGCATCAAAATACATAAGCGGTACAAGCGGCGACAAAATCAGGATAATCATGCCGACCTGGCTGTTGTGGTAGACCAGTTCCGCCAGAGATTCTGAAAATACCGCAAAAATTGCGGCTGCCGGAATGGAGAGCAGCAAACAGGATTTGATCACGCGTTCGATCAGCGTATGAATGTACCCGTCGCGCCGTGCGGCCTGCGCCTCTGAGATTTCCGGCATGAGCAGCGAAGTAAAAGCCGACAAAAACGCAAACGGCAGAAACATGACCGGAAGCGCCATGCCGCGCACCATACCATAGTCAGAAAGCGCCGCTGCTTCCGACATACCGCTTTTTCGCAGTCCGCTTGGCACCATAACGTTTTCCATGGTACGCAGCGCTGAGGCAAGGCAGGAGCTCCCCGCAACAGGCAGCGCTACCGCCAGCAGCCGGCGCAGGAAACCACTGGGAACATAGTCCGACGGTTTCTCCCGAAAGCGCAGATATTGAACATACAGGTACACGCATGACACAATTTCCGACAGCGTGACGCCCGCGGCAATGACGGCGCAGGCCATCTCCATGTCAAGGCCCGGAAAACGGCGGACCAGTATAACAAATACGCCAACTTCTACAATCTGTTCAATTGCGTCGCTTACCGCAATCTGAATGGGTCGCCTGACCGCAAGCAGATGCCCCTTAAAGCAGGAAGACAGGGACATCATCGGCAGCGCCGGTGCCAGGACGCGCAGAGAAAGTACGGTCCTTTCATCGGAAAGCAGCACGCGGCCTATGTACCCGGAACCCAGCAAAACGCACACAGCGGCCGTCAAGCTGATAAGCGAGGCGTAAATCAACGCGCAGCGCATGACAGGCCGCTCGCTGCCGCGCCGCTTCATTCCCTGCTCCTCCGTCAATACCCTTGTTACGGCAACGGAAATTCCTGCCGTGGCCAGCGTCACCGCAAACGTAAAGGCGGAATATGTCAGCTGATAAAGGCCCATTCCCTCCGCACCGACGCCGGCCGCAACATACATGGAAAAGGCAATGCCGGCGACACGCATGGCAATGGAAAATCCGGTCAGTACAAGCGAGTTTTTCATGATGGATGTTTTGTTCACCCGCGCACCTCCGTTCATGTGAGTATATGCGCGCATATGGCGCGGCATACGTCCAAATTTGCCACAGTTTGATTGACATACCTATACGGGAGTTGTATAATTTAAAGGTAATCTTTGAAAGACTGGTGAAAGTATGAATCAAACCGTGCGTTTTGGTATCCTGGGGACAGGCGGTATCGCGCATAAGTTTGCCGCCGCCGTTCCATATGCCGCCGGCGCCGAGCTGGCCGCCTGCGCTTCCCGTACGCCGGGCAAAGCGGAAAAATTTTCATTGGAGTTCGGTATCCCCACGCACTACGACAATTATGAGGATCTGCTCGCAAATCCCGACGTTGACTGCGTTTATATTGCGACTACCCCTAATTTCCATTATGAAAACATTTTAGACTGCGTCCGCGCCGGAAAACACGTTCTCTGTGAAAAGCCGCTGCTTTCCCGCGCTTCCGAGACAAAGAAGGTGATTGACACCGTACGCGGTACGGGACTTTTTTTGATGGAAGCCATGTGGTCGCGTTTTTTGCCGTCCTTGCAGCAGGTGCGCGCGCTGCTCCATTCCGGCGAGTTGGGGAAGCTTTTGCACATAGAAAGCCATTTCGGCATCCAGTCCGGCCCAAATGATTTTAAACGCGGCTACAGCCGTGAGCTCGAAGGCAGTACGACAACCGACATGGGCATATATAACTACGACCTTACGACGTTTCTCGCCGCTTCTGCGCCGGATCATATCGCCACAACGCCCGGCATCCTCTATGGAAAGACCGATGTCGAGTGCAATGTCCTGCTGCATTTTCCCGGTGATGTGACCGCATATATGTTCTGCGGGTTCCGCTTCCCCACCAACCATACGCTGACAGCCTATTGCGAGCGGGGAAAAATTACGCTGTCTCCCTATTTTTTAAACCCCGAACGCGTAGAAGTTGCGCCATACGGCGGCGAAGCGCGCGTACTGACCTATGACTGCCAGAACGGCTTCGAATTTGAGATTGAAGAGGCCGTGCGCTGTATCCGCGAAGGGCGCCAGGAAAGCGAGACGCATCCCTGGGCCGCCATGCTGGAATCCGCACAGTTCTTCGATACGGTTTTTGCCGCATGGGGAAATCCCTGGCCAGAAAGATAGTCGGGCAGTTATTTGCAGGAACCGCTTTTCTCTGCCCCGGCGCTAATTTGATCGATTTCCATGACAAAAAATGATAGTAGGAGCCGCCATGCCTATCAAAATCCTCTCTGTGTTCGGCACCAGGCCGGACGCCATCAAAATGTGCCCGCTCGTGAAGCTTCTCGGTTCAGACAGCCGTTTTGAAAGCGTTGTGTGCGTCAGTGCGCAGCACCGGGAAATGCTCGACCAGGTGCTTGAAATTTTTGACGTACATCCAGACTATGATCTCAACATTATGAAACCAAGCCAGACGCTTTTCCAGATCAGTGCCGCTTTGATTCCGGGCTTTGGTGATGTTCTGGAGGAGGTAAAGCCGGACGTTGTGCTCGTACACGGCGACACATCCACTGCGTTCACCGCAGCGCTGGCTGCGTTTTACAGGCAGATTCCCGTCGGGCATGTGGAAGCGGGATTGCGTACGTGGAATATCTATTCTCCGTTTCCGGAGGAGATGAACCGGATGCTCGTGGGACGTATTGCAAGCCTTCATTTCGCACCGACCAATCAAAATCGGGAAAATTTACTGCGCGAGCATGCGCTCGGAGAAATTTACGTTACGGGCAACACGGTCATTGATGCCATGCGGTATACGACGGCTGCCGATTATCACTATGAGGAGCCCGTACTGGAAACCTTGCGGCATACCGAGGGAAAGTTTGTCCTGTTGACCGCGCACCGCCGTGAAAATCTTGGCGCGCCTCTTGAAGCAATTTGCCGTGCCGTTTTGCGCCTGGTTGAGGCAGTACCGGAGCTTCATGTCGTTTATCCCGTGCACTTAAACCCCGCTGTGCGGAGTACTGTCTACCCTCTGCTGTGCGGCCATGCGCGAATCCATCTGACGGAGCCCTTGAACCTGCGCGATACGCATAATTTTATGGCGCGCTGCCGCTTCGTTATGACCGACTCCGGCGGAATTCAGGAGGAAGCGACGGCCCTGGGCGTTCCGACGCTGGTCCTTCGGCGTGAAACGGAACGGGGAGAGGGGGTCGAAACCGGCATTTTGAAACTCGTCGGCGTAAAGGAAGAAGACATTTTTACTGCCGCGCGAGAGCTTGCCGAAAACGACGCCGTGCATAACCGCATGAGTACATCTGAAAATCCCTACGGCGACGGGCATGCCTGTGAGTATATCGCTGCTGCCATCGCCTCGTATTTCAAAACAAAGGAGTGATTGTATGATTTCCGAAACTTCCGCCAAGCTTGTCCTGGAAGCGGCGCTTTCTTCTGGCGGTGATTTTGCGGAGCTCTATATGGAAGACACCGTGTCAAACAGCCTTGTCATGGTAAACGGCGATGTGGATAATGCCACCTCTGCGCGCATGACAGGTGCGGGTGTGCGCGTTTTTTCCGGCGTGCGCAGCGCCTATGCCTATACCGCCGACACTTCTCGCGACGCATTGATCGGCGCGGCAAAAGCCGCCGCTGCGGCGCTTTCCTCCGGAGAACATAGTTCCGTTATCCCTTTCCGCCCGGCAGACTACTCTGTTGCGCCGCGTATCCCATACGCTACTGTGGACAATGCCGCGCGGATCGCCAAAATGCGGGAGGCGCATCTCGCCGCAAAGTCCTATTCCGACGAAATTTCCCAGGTGATCGTCAGCCTGGCCGATGTGGATAAGACCATGTTTGTCTGTAATACCGAGGGCGTGTGGGCATCGGACCGCCGTCCGCGTATGCGTATTGCGGCGCAGGCCGTGGCATCCAAGGGTGGCGACAGTCAGACCGGCTCGGACGCCCCCGGAAACGCACGCGGCTTTGAGGGCTTTGATTTGATTGATCCCGCCGCCTGCGGCCGTGAGGCGTCGCGGCAGGCCGTCGCCATGCTCCATGCCGACGAGTGTCCGGCAGGCGTTATGCCGGTTGTCATCGACGGCGGCTTTGGCGGCGTCATTTTTCACGAGGCGTGCGGGCATTCGCTGGAAGCCACGTCCGTATCAAAGGGCAACAGCGTATTCTGTGGAAAACTCGGCACGCAGATTGCTGCGCCCTGCGTCAGCGCCGTAGACGACGGCACCCTGGAAGGAGAATGGGGTTCCATCCATATTGATGACGAAGGTACTCCCTCCCGTCGAAATCTGTTAATTGAAAATGGAATTCTCAAAGGGTATCTCATCGACCGCCTTGGCGGCCGGCGGATGGGGATGGCGCCCACCGGATCCTCCCGCCGTCAGGATTATACCTATGCGCCGACTTCCCGTATGACAAACACCTTCATCTGTGAAGGGCGTGACGACCCTGAAGAAATGATCCGCACCATGGGCGACGGGCTCTTTGCCGCCTATATGGGCGGCGGTTCCGTGAATCCGCTGACCGGTGAATTTAACTTTGCCGTTCGCGAAGGCTATCTCGTGCGTGACGGCAAGATTGTAGCTCCGGTTCGCGGCGCAACGCTGATTGGCCGCGGCGCAGATGTGCTCATGAAGATCGACCGCGTTGGCCCGCGTATGTGGATGGCGCAGGGAATGTGTGGTTCGCTGTCCGGCTCAATTCCCACAAACGTCGGCCAACCGCGTATTCGCGTTTCGCAGATTACCGTTGGCGGTAAGGGAGGTACGTTATGATGACTTATGAAGAATTCCGCAAAAGCGTATTGGATACCGCGCTTGCACTTGGTTGCGACGCCGCCGAGACGGTGTTCGTAGAGGGAGACCGCTTCCAGGCGGGCGTTCTGGCACAGGAGCTCGACAGCTATTCCGTCAGCCGCAAATTCGGCATCGGCCTGCGCGTACAAGTGAATGGCCGTGACGGTTACGCCTACACGGAAAAGCTCGATGATCCAGAGGCGCTTTGCCGCCGTGCTCTTGACAACGCGCGTGTGATCGGCACGGCGGATGAACATCCCATGCAGGGCGCGCAGGACTATGCCGCCGTAACCATGCCGGACAACCCTGTCTGTGATATGAGCGAACGTGAAAAAATTGAACTTGCCATGGAGGCAGAGCGCAGGGCGCTTGCCGCCGACCCGCGCGTGGAACGCGTGTCGCACAATATTCTTGCCACAGGGCATACCACGATCCATATTACCAATACGCTTGGGCTGGATGCGCGCCGCAGCAGCAGCTATTCTTACTCCTATATCGGCCCCATTCTTCGTGACGGCGAAGAGGTTCACGACGGCCTTGCATTCCGTACGGGGCGCGAAATGCTCGACACTGCCGCGCTTGCACAGGACGCCGTGCAGGACGGACTTTCACAGTTCGGTGCAGCGCCCGTTGATTCCGGTGCCTACCGGATTCTCTTTAAAAATACAACGGCCGTTGATTTCTTTGAGGCTTTTATGCCTATGTTCTCCGCCGATCAGGCGCAGAAAGGTTTAAGTCCGCTGGCAGGACGTGAAGGAGAATCGATTGCCAGCGCAGTTGTCACGCTTTGTGACGACCCGCTCCATCCTGTCAATCCCCGTGCGTTTGACGATGAGGGCACGCCCTCCGTTACGAAGACGGTCGTAGAAAACGGCGTCTTCCAAACCCTGCTACACAATTTAAAGACCGCTAAAAAAGCAGGATGCGCCTCTACGTCAAATGCAGACCGCCCCTCCGCCGCGTCCCCTGTTGGCATTGCGCCGACAAATTTTTATATGGTCCCGGGCGCGGATAACCTGGAATCGATGAAGCAGCGGCTCGGCACCGGCCTGATGATTACGGATGTGACGGGCCTGCACGCGGGTGTTAATCCCGTGACGGGCGACTTTTCACTTCTTTCTAGAGGTTTTCTTGTAGAAAACGGCGAAATTGTACGTCCGGTAGATCAAATCACCATTGCAGGTTCCTTCTTAAAGCTTTTGAAGGACATTGAAGCGGTGGGATCTGATTTAAAATTCACGCTTCCGGGGTCTACCATGCTTGGCATGCCCTCCATTCTGGTTTCCAGTCTCATGGTCGCAGGAAAATAACGTATTCCGCAGCTTTTCACGCAGGTTTCTGTTAAAAACAGAAACCTGCGGTTTTTATAGTTGTGCCAAATGGATCTGTAACCCCATCTTATGGAGATCGAAAAAAGCTTGACAATTTTCGAAACCGTGTTATAATTAAAATAATTTCTTGTATTGCTGAAACCGTTGAGTAAGAAGAGTACCCTTACCGAGTAACGCAAAGAGAGTTGCGGATGGTGTGATCGCAGCCGTGGTAAGTAAGGCGAATGGGCTTATGAGGGCGACCGAAAGCGCGTGTGCGCAAGTAGCAGTCGACGGGAACCGCGCTCGTTATCAATGCGGCTTGCATCCCAGGTGTGCAAGGTTTCAAGTGGACGGTTTTCCGTCAATTTGGGTGGTACCGCAGGGTTTTTTCGTGCCTTGTCCCATGTCTCATGGGATAAGGCATTTTTTATTTTAAGTAAGGAGCTAGGATCACATGGCACTCTTAACCAAACGATGGCGCAGCCTGAAACCATTTTACGGTCTAATCAGACGAGCGTCATTATATCTCACAATTTTTGATTGAAAAGGAGTTTCCAACCATGAAAAAACTGACTAAAATTCTCTGCGCCGCGATGGCGGTCATGATGACATTTGCACTCTCCGCCTGTTCCGGCGGCGACAGTATCCCCGTTATCGGCATCAACCAGTACGGCGAGCATCCTTCACTCGATAACTGCCGGGAGGGCTTCCTGCAGGGTCTGGAGGAAGCCGGGCTTGTGGAAGGGGAAGACTTTACTGTCGATTATCAGAATGCCGGCTTTGACGACACCATTGCAGGCGATATCGCCTCCAGCTTTTCCGCAAATAACGTCGCACTGATGTGCGGTATTGCTACAAATTCCGCAGTTGCCTGTTATGCGGCAGCGGAGGATAAAGATATTCCGGTCATTTTTACGGCAGTCTCCGATCCAGTTCAGGCAAAGCTTGACAGCGGTAACATCACCGGCACATCCGATAAACTCCCCGTTGAAGCACAGCTTGATCTCATCCGCAGCATTCAGCCTGACGCTGTGACCATTGGCATTATTTACACCACAAGCGAACCGAACTCCGTTTCCACCATCGCCGAATATGAGGCGCACGCATCAGATTACGGATTTACCATTGACGCCGTTGGCATCACCGCACAGAGTGAAGTGACGCAGGCCGTTGATACTCTGATCAACCGCGGCGTTGACTGTTTCTCAAATCTCACAGATAACACGGTTGTCGGTGTGCTTGCTTCCATTCTTGAAAAGACCAACGACGCAGGGATTCCTGTCTACGGCAGTGAAGTAGAGCAGGTCAAAAGCGGCTGTGTTGCATCAGCCGGCATCGACTATGTTGCGCTGGGCCGTCAGACCGGCGCCATGGCTGCTAAAATTCTGAAGGGTGAGGCCACCGCTTCCGAGATTCCCTATGAAACGATTTCGGAATATGGCATTTACATCAATTCTGAAGCGCTTGCCGCGTTGTCCCTCACACTTCCGGATGAAGTTGCGGAAAAAGCGATAGAGTCTGCGGACGCATAGGCGTCCCGGGGTACAGAAACATTACAACATTTAAGACAGGGAGACTTCCGCCATGCTCGATTTGATTGTCAGTACGCTCACACAGGGGTTTATTTATGCCCTTCTCTCCTATGGCGTGTATATCACCTATAAAATACTTGACTTTCCGGATCTAACGGTTGACGGAAGCTTCCCGCTTGGCGCGGCGGTTACGGCGCTTCTGCTTGTTAACGGCATGGATCCTTATCTCACATTGCCCATTGCATTTGCCGTTGGCGCGCTGGCGGGCCTTATAACAGGGCTGATCCACGTCAAACTCGGCGTGCGCGACCTGCTCGCCGGTATTATCACCATGACAGCGCTTTTCTCCATCAATCTGCAAATTGCAGGTTCCAACCTCTCTGTGGAACGTGCGATCGACACCATCTTTACCGCAGCGCCTACTATGGCGCTCTTCGGAGGATGTTCTCTCATTGTGAGGAAGCTGATCGTTTCCCTGTTGCTGGCGCTGGTTTTTAAAATTTTGCTCGATCTTTACTTCAAAACAAAAAGTGGCCTGTTGCTGCGTGCTGTCGGAGATAACAGTACGCTCGTCACGTCTTTGGCAAAGGATAAAGGTCTCGTAAAAATTCTCGGCCTTGTAATTTCAAATGCACTCGTCGCCCTGGCCGGCTGCGTTGTCTGCCAGGAACAGCGCGCATTTTCCAGTACCATGGGAACCGGTCAGGTTGTATTTGGCCTCGCGACTGTTATCATCGGTACAACGATCTTCAAGAAACTCGATTTTGTCAAGGGCACTACCGCCGCCATTGTCGGCAGTATTCTCTACAAAATATGTATTCAGTGCGCTATCAGCCTTGGCTTGCCCGCCAATCTCTTAAAACTGATTACGGCGGTGCTGTTCCTTGTAATCCTGATTCTGGGAAACATCAAACAAGGCTCGGCAAAAAGTGTATTTCTACGCGTAGCGCACCTTTTCAGGAAGGAGCGGTGAACGAAACATGCTGGAACTGCGAGACATTTCTAAAGTCTATAACCCCGGTACAGTGACAGAAATGTGCCTGTTTGACGGGTTTCAGCTCACTGTTGCGGACGGAGAATTTGTCTCCATCGTCGGCTCAAACGGCAGCGGAAAAACATCCATGCTCAATATCATTTGCGGCAGCATTCCCGTCGACCGCGGCGAAGTACTGATCGACGGAAAACCAGTCACCCATTTGCGTGAGTACCGGCGTTACCGCACCTTCGGACGCGTTTATCAGAATCCGGCCGCCGGAACCTGCCCCAATCTGACCATACTGGAGAATATGTCTCTCGCTGACAACAAGGGCAAACGTTTTGGCCTGAGCTCCGGCATCAACCGAAAGCGCGCCGGTTACTATCGGGAACAGCTTGCCATGCTTGGGTTGGGACTTGAGGATAAGATGAGCGTAAAGCTCGGCTCCCTTTCCGGTGGACAGCGCCAGGCTGTCGCACTTTTAATGGCGACACTAACGCCGCTTGATTTTCTAATTCTGGATGAACACACTGCCGCACTCGATCCGCATACGGCGGAAATTATCATGCATCTGACAGACCGTATTGTGCGGGAAAAGCATCTCACCGCCATTATGGTGACACACAATTTGCGCTATGCGGTAGAATATGGGAGCCGTCTCATTATGATGGACCGCGGCCATATTGTTCTGGATAAAGCCGGTGATGAGAAGCAAAACATCTCGACCGACGATATTCTTCACATTTTTAATCAGATTAGCATTGAATGCGGAAATTGAATGATTTCTCTTACGCACGCGGTCATGCCGCGTGCGTTTTTTCTTCAGCAGTCTGAAAAACTCGGAAAATAGCGTCAAAATTTCTTCATCTGCGGTTTCTTCACGCGCCGGCTCTTGACAACGTCCCCGATGCCGTTATACTAATAATTAGAATGCTAATTATATGTTTGTTCGGCATTTTATTCGCTTTTCGGCGCCGTATGATAATAGGGACGGCGTACTATCATGATTGGAGGGTATTATGTCAACTACCAAAGACCTTGATCGTCTCCTGCAGGGATTTGTAGACGGCGGACTTCCCGGCTGTTCCCTGCAAATCGCACAGCGTGGCAACGTCCTGTATGAGGGTTATTTCGGCTATGCAGATCTCGATGCAAAAGCACCGGTCACGGAGCGCTCCATTTTCCGTTTGGCTTCCATGTCGAAAATTCCCCTCTACGTCACCATGATGATGCTCTATGAGCGCGGGAAATTCCTGCTGACCGACCCGATTTACGATTTCTTCCCCGAGTGGCGCAATATGAAAAAATATGTCAAACAGCCAAACGGCTACGTCAACGCCGTTGCGACCGACGGTCCCATTACAGTGAGCGATGTGCTCTCCATGAAGTGCGGGCTGCCTTACTGCCATAGCGCTGCGCCGACGGAGAACCGTACGCTGCAGTCCATGCAGGAGGCAATGAAGCCGCTGTGGGAAAAGGGGCATTATACAAATCGCGAGCAGATTGCCGCCATTTCAAACGCGGTCCTGGCCTGTGAGCCTGGCACGGAGTGGATCTATGGTTTTTCAAGCGAGCTCGCCGCCGGTATCATCGAAGCTGTCTGTGGGAAATCCATCGACGACGTGTTTGAAGAGATGCTTTTTGCGCCCCTTGGCATGCAGGATACCCGTTCGCATTTCTTCGGCGATATCCCGGAACGTATGGTGACGCTTTACCGAAAGGCGCCGGACGGTAAACTCTGTCCCTCTCCGAGCGAGCTGGACCTCAAGCATCTGCCCGGTCCGGAGCATGAGGCCGGCTGGGCACGGCTTTTCTCCAATGTCCAAGACTTCTCCAAACTTATGCAGATGCTGGCCTGCGGCGGCGTCTACAACGGCGAGCGCATTATGGGCCGTAAGACCATTGATATGATGCGTGCAAACGGCCTC
>URVL01000003.1 GCA_900551265.1 uncultured Eubacteriales bacterium
GCTCCACCAATGTGTCCATCACAGCAGCCCCCCTGTTTGTTTTTCTGATTTTATTATAAAGAATTCCCAATCTTCTTTCAAGGGTACTTAAACCGGAGAGGAAAGGAACAGTCTTCCAATAAATTTGGATATTTGAATTTTTATTTGAGAGTTTTTGCCGGGCACGGCGCTGTGGAGATTTGACGAGCACAATAAAGACGACAAAAACAGGCATGGTCGCCAGCGTCAACAGGGTCAGCTTTGGACTCGTCATGAACATGAAAATAATGATAGCGATCAGGCTGAACAGTTCCAGAATAATATTAACAATGCCGTTTGAAAGAAAATCTGCAACAGAGTTCACATAGTTGACCACACGCGTCAAAATTTTTCCATGCGGCCGGGAATCATAGTAATCAAAGGGTAGCTTTTGCAGATGTTCAAACAGATCGTGCCGGATCTCGGAGATGATTGTCTGTCCGACACGGTTTGTAATCAAAATACGCCAGCGGTTAATCAGGATAATCAGCGCCACAATCACCACAAAACATGCCGACATGATAAATAACCCACGAATATTTCCCGCGGGGATATATTCATCAACGACCATACCGGAGAACTGAGGCGTGACCAGGCTGAGTATGGTGGAAACTACGCTCAGGCCAAGTGCAAATAACAAGCTTTTTCCATACCGCTTTATGTACTTAAACGACCGCTTTAGATGGGTAGCGTCAAATGGCGTATCAAGTTCTTCGTCAACGTTAAACTTATTGCGCTTCTTCCTGACATCCATTACTTCTCACTCCCTTCTCCGGTAATGCCGTTTTGCAGGCAATACACACTGTAATAATAGCCGCGTTTTTTCAGCAATTCTTCGTGCGTACCGTATTCGGAAATGCGTCCGTTTTCCAAGATATAAATGCAGTCGGCCTCCTTTACAGAGGAAATACGTTGCGCAACAATCAATGTCGTCGCTTTTTTCTTGCGCGCACGCAGCCGCTCCTGGATATAGGCCTCCGTGTCCATATCAACGGCGGACGTCGTATCGTCCAGGATCAAAATCGGCGTGTCATAGGCCAGCGCACGAGCTAGCGCAATACGCTGCTTCTGACCGCCGGAAAGGCCGACGCCACGCTCGCCTATGATTGTCTCATAACCGTCCGGCGTCCTGCGGATAAACCCGTCTGCGTCCGCATCCTTAGCGCATTCAATGACACGCTCCTCCGGCATTTCCGGATCGCCGTAGGAAATATTGGCGTCGATCGTCTCAGAGAAGAGAAATACATCCTGCATACTCATACCGATCATGCCGTGCAGAGCGTTTAGATCGTACTTACGTACATCTACCCCGTCAATCAAAACGGAGCCGTGCGTCGTATCCATAAAGCGCGGAATGAGCGAAACCAATGTGGATTTTCCGCATCCCGTCGGTCCCATTATGCCGATCGTTTGCCCGGCCTTCGCTTTGAGATTGATATCGGAAAGAACGGGCGACGATCCGGATGGATACTGATACTCAACGTGGCGGAACTCAATATCCCCCTTCGGCGCCGACGGCCGGTAAGGATGCGCGGGGTTCTCAATGTCCGGCTTCGCATAGTAAATGGTCATAATTTTCTCCGCGGAAGCCAGAAAACGCTGGTAGTCATTAATCACTGTGCCGATCATATTCATGGGGCCGTTCAGTCCCCATGCCAGAGACAGAAACAGGCTCAAATCGCCCAACGTCATGGAGCCGTTGATGCAGAAAATACCGCCAAAGAGTAATAAAACGACGGTCAAGCAGTTGGAAAAACCGTCGAGTATCGGGGCATAACGCTGCCACGTGCGAACCGTATTAATTGATGCATCGCGAAACGCCTGATTCTTCTCTTCAAAGCGTTCGATCTCATAGTCTTCTCGTACAAAGGCCTTGACTACACGGTTACCTGAAATATTTTCCTGTACCAGCGTATTCAGCTGTGAAACGCATTCGCGCACACGGTCATGCGCAGGGCGCATGTTACGCCGTACCTTTACCGTCAAAAATACAGTAAACGGCGTAAAAATCAGCGCCATCAGCGCAAGCTGCCAATGGTAAAACAGGAAAATAATTAATGTTGCAAGAAACGTTAAAAAGTTGGTGATCGACTGCGGTATCAGAAAGATTGTAAAATGCCGCACCCAGTCCAGGTCGCCGGTCAACTTCATCATCAGGTCTCCCGTTCGGTTTGCGCCATAATAGTTCTGATCCATTTTCTGGAGCTTCGCATACAACTGTTTACGCAGCTCCCGCTCCGTATTCTGCGAGCCAAATTCCAGCAAAAGCTGCGATGTATATGTACAGATGACAAACAGAACTGCACAGGCAATCGCACCGACACACAATGGTATCAACTTGTCCGTCTGGCCGCCCTCAATGACGTCGTCGATAATCTGTGCGTACAGGATCGGGCTGATCACGTTGAACCCAACACACAGTACGCTAAGTAACATACCGACAACCATTTTCCCCATGTTTTCCCGTGCGGTACTCATGACCCACTTCACAGAACCCAATCGACATGACCTCCTCACTCTTTCTCCCGAAAACGGGAGCCCATTCGGTTTCTGTCAGTTTTTCTTCACGGGGCGGTTTCCGGTTCGCATGGTCTCCGCATACCGGCATATGCCTCCGTTCACCGGCCAAAGACGTAAATTTCGAAAAATCCAATTGATCCGATCCCGCCATTTTTTATAATATTGTTAATAATACCCGTTAATCTGTAAAATGTCAAGGAGGATAAACTGCCTATTTTTTTCACTTTTAAAACACATTCAAACGATTTTTTTTGTTTTTCCCAACAAAATTTCCCATAATTCAGCATGTAAAGCCCCGTTTGCAGTTTCTCGCGGCCGAGCATTTTTTGACTCAAAATTCAAGCAGGCTTTACTTTTACAGTTTAATATGATAAAATATTTGCAAGAGGTGAGCTCTGCCATGAACGATAAATTGAAAACAGAACATATGGATGCGCTTTTCAAGGCAATTCTTTCTTTAAAAGATTTAAAAGAGTGCTACGCTTTTTTTGAAGATTTATGTACGGTAACGGAACTGAAAGCGATGGAACAGCGGTTTGAAGTGGCGCTGATGCTTTCAAAAGGTCATGTATACGGTGACGTCGTACGGACCACCGGTGCCTCCACGGCAACGATCAGTCGGGTAAACCGCAGTCTGAACTATGGTAGCGATGGTTACCGCACGGTTATTGCGAGGCTTGAGGAAGATGGAAGCCTATAGTGCGCTTGCACCCTATTACGATGAATTTAACCGTGATGTGCCTTATGACGACATATTGCGGTTTTATAAGCGGCTTTTTACCCTCGCAGATGTTTCGCCGCAGCTGGTACTTGACCTTGCCTGCGGCACCGGTGCTATGAGTATACGCCTTGCCGCAGCGGGATATGAAGTCATTGCCATGGATGCGTCGTTGCAAATGCTCTCCATTGCTTCCACTCATTCCATACCGGAGGGTGCCGTTGCGCCTATTTACCTCTGCCAACGTATGGAGCAGCTTGACCTGTATGGGACTGTCGACGCGGCCGTGTGCTGTCTTGACGGCGTAGGCTATATTACAAGACCTGAAACGCTGGCACGCGCCTTCTCGCGTGTTCGTCTCTTTATGAATCCCGGCGGCGTATTCATCTTTGACGTCAATAGTGCTTTCCGGCTGCGCCACTTGCATGAAATGGCATTTACACGTGAATGTGAGCGCGCTTTCTGTGTCTATCAGGCGGATTTTTCTGAAAAAACAAAGGTTTTGACTTATACGCTGGATCTTTTTGAGCGTGAAGGACGTTTATACCGGCGTTCCACGGAGTTTCATCGCGAACGTGCCTATGAAGCGCAGGAGCTGGAAAACATGCTGTTGGCCGCTGGTTTTTCGAAAGTTTTCAGGTTTGGCGACTGTCGTGAATCGCCACCGGAACCTGAAGAAGGGCGAATTTTTTTCATGGCAAAAGCCTGATTATCACTGTTGATTTTTTTCACATACCGTTTTTCTACAGAAATAATGCCTCGCCTTGCGGCGGGGCATTATTTCTGTCTTTATGCAACAGTTTTACGATTGTTTGACGGCTTTATAAAAGACGTCGTTAATTTCAACTGCAATCTCATCGTACTCATTATCGTCTTTTAAACGATATACCTTTGTACCCTCGTCAAGGCCAATTGCATCGCCGTCCTGGGCCGGCGTATCCGTCACAATGTTGGTGATGCTGAACAATTCCACGCCAACATCGTCGGAATCAAGAACCTCATCCGTCACTTCGTAGAGATTGCCGTTGTACATCACGCGCCGTGTGTCGGCGGTACCATTTGTATGGTCGTCATTTGTTCCAGTCCCATTTGTACCGTTATTGGTGTTGCTGCCGTTTGTATTGTCATCATTCCCATTTGTATTGCCGTTGGTATTATTGGAACCGCTGTTTAATCCGTTATTATCATCGTCATTGTTATTCGTGCCATTGTTGGTATTTCCATTATTCGTGGTCCCAGGGTTTTGCGTATTATTGGGATTGTTGGTGGCGTCATCCGTACAGGCCGTCAGCGACAGCGCAAGCAGAACTGCCATAATAATTGCTACGAATCTCATTTTTAACTCTCCTTTTTCGGTTTTCAAGCATAGTATTACCTGTATATGGGACGTTTTATCCCGCCAAATTTAACCAAAATAAGACGAAAATTAAGCTGTCATCTGGTAATTCCGATATTGCGCAGTCTATTCACAAATGGTATACTGATAGTATTCCTGATTTTCTGAAAAAGTTAAGGAGACGCGTTATGAATACAGCAAAAGTACGCAAACTTGTTTTTGCGGCGTTTTTTGCCGCCGTTATTTTTTTGGGTACATTTGTGATTAAAATTCCAATTCCAAATGGTTATATTCATTTTGGAGACGGATTTATTTATGTGGCAGCAGCTCTGCTCCCAATTCCATACGCCATGGCGGCGGCGGCGGTCGGCGGACTTCTGGCCGACTTGATTGCCGGATTTGCCGCATATGCGCCTTTTACCGCTGTGGTAAAATTGCTTATTGCTCTTGTTGTTGGGTTGATTGCCCGTAACAATGCCTTTGTCGGACGGCTGCGCGGCCATAGTACGCAGACGGTCGGTTTTGTTCCGCTCATCGCTGCGTCGATCGCAGGCGGCGCCGTCAACGTAGGCGGTTATTTTGCAACAGATTGTATCTTGTATGGTCTGGCCGCGGCAGTCTCCTCGTGTCCCATGAACTGTCTGCAATCCGCATTCGGTATCGTGGTGTTTTTCCTGTTCCTTCCTATCCTGACAAAAGCTTTTGTAAAATTTGACAGATAACCGTTCATTTGAAAGGATCGCTATGCTTGACAAATTATCCGGAATCGAAGAGCGCTTCCGCGCAATTGAGGCGCGGCTTTCCAGTCCTGATCTGTATCAGGACCCAGCTGAGGCCGCAAAGCTTTTAAAGGAGCAAAAGGAGCTCACACCCATTGTGGAGGCCTACCGGGCCTATTGCCGGGCGCAAAAAACAGCCGCAGAGAGCCAGGAGCTTGCCTCCGGTGATGACCATGATTTGCGTGAACTTGCCGAAGAGGAGCTTCGAGAGGCACAGGCGGAGATGCAACGCCGCGAAGAGGAATTAAGGCTTCTTTTGCTGCCCCGTGATCCAAACGATGAACGCAATGTCATTGTTGAGATTCGAAGCGGTGTCGGCGGCGACGAGGCGGCGCTTTTTGCTGCCGATCTCTACCGCATGTACAGCATGTATGCAGAGCGCCGCGGCTGGCATATTGAGGTCCTCAACCTCAATGAAACGGAAATCGGCGGGATTAAGGAAATCAGCTTTCTCGTCAACGGGCACGGCGCATATTCCCGTCTGAAATTCGAATCGGGCGTGCATCGCGTGCAGCGTGTTCCGGAGACAGAGTCCGGCGGACGTATTCATACGCCTGCGGCCTCCGTTGCAGTACTTCCGGAAGCGGACGAAGTGGAAGTGGAGATCAATCCAAACGATTTGCAGATTGATACGTATCGCTCTTCCGGGGCCGGCGGCCAGCACGTCAACAAAACGGAATCCGCCATTCGCATTACCCATATTCCCACGGGTATCGTCGTCGAGTGCCAGGACGAACGCAGTCAATATAAAAACCGTGACCGCGCTATGAAGGTCCTGCGCTCCAAGCTTTACGAAGCCAAGCGGGAAGAACAGAATTCCAAAATCGCAGCCGAACGTCGTAGCCAGGTTGGTTCCGGCGACCGCAGCGAACGGATTCGCACGTATAATTTTCCGCAGGGACGTGTCAGCGACCATCGTATCGGCTTAACGCTGCACAAAATCGACGCAATCCTCTCTGGTGATCTTGACGAGCTGATTGACGCTTTGATTACCGCTGACCAAGCGGAACGATTGAAGGCTGCAGGCGAATCGTAATCCCGCGCATACCACAGCACCGAATTTCTTCAGGATACTACCGTATAAGGAATCGCCTCTCTGTCCATAATTCTTACAAAAGACCGGGAGGCATTTTTTATGCATAAAACTAAGATCAAAGCTCACTTTACAAAATTAGAAGGCGCTCTGCTAATCGGGCTCGCCGCGGCAATCCTTTTTGCCGCAGTCGGAACGCAGATTCAAAACGCGCTGGCCGATAAGATGCTGCGGCTGCATGTCATCGCCAATTCCGACAGCTATGAAGATCAGGCGCTGAAATATCAGGTCCGCGACAGCGTCCTGCATGAAGTCGAACAGCTTACCTCGGACGCCGCCACAGTTGGGATTGCACGCGAAGACGTGGAAGCGGGTCTTGCGGCAATTCAACAAGCCGCAGAAAAAACAATCTCAGACGCGGGGTATACTTACGACGTACAGCTTTCACTTGGCGAGTCCTACTTTCCGACCAAGTATTACGAAGGGTTCGCGCTTCCTGCCGGTCGTTATGACGCTTTGCGGGTCATCATTGGCGACGGAGCGGGTCGGAACTGGTGGTGCGTGTTATTCCCGCCTTTTTGTACAACGGCCGCTTTTGAAGAAGAAGCCGTAGAGGCCGGACTCAGTGAAGAGGAAATCCGTTTGATGAGCTCCGACGGAGAATACGAGCTGCGTTTTCGCCTGGTAGAGTGGATTTCACGCTTACGTGAATTTTTGGGAATCTAGACGTATTTTTTAAAAATCCCTTTGTCTATTTTCTAAAATCCCGCATTGCTTTTTGCTTTTTTAGAGTAACAGGCCTCTTTTGCAAACCGGAGCCGCGTATTTTGGGACTTGACAAAATAATTTATTGTGGTAGAATAGAAGCAAGTTCATATAATAAACCGTAGATTGAAAAGAGTAGTACGGGTAAGAAGTTTCCTGCAGAGAGCCGCGGGTGGTGGAATCGTGGCGGAAGCGGCCGGTACGAATGGATTCAAGAGGGTGAAAAGAAAGGCGTTTTGCGCTGAGTAATGTTCAACGGGGACTCCACCCGTTATCAGGGGAGCACGTATGATGGTACGTGAAAGGAGTGGGCGCTTTTTGGCGTCAAGTTAGGTGGTACCGCAGGAGCATAAGCTTTTGTCCTATGAAGTTAGGACAAAAGCTTTTTTTGTTGCTCTTCCCTGTTTCATCAGAGTTCCCTCAGGAAAGGATGTTTGGATATGTCAAAAGGTAGATTTTTAGAATTCGGCGGGCAATATGCGCCCGAAACCATGATGAGCGCATTGACAGAGCTGGAGGATGCTTACCGGCATTACAGCGCTGACCCGGCGTTTCGTGACGAGCTTTCTGCGCTCCTGTGCGATTACGCGGGCCGTCCGTCCCGGCTCACCTTTGCAGAAAAGATGACGCGCGATCTGGGCGGCGCAAGAATTTATCTGAAGCGCGAAGATTTGAACCACACGGGTTCTCATAAAATCAACAATGTTCTGGGGCAGGTACTGCTTGCAAAAAAAATGGGAAAAACGCGCGTCATCGCCGAAACCGGCGCAGGGCAGCACGGTGTTGCCACGGCGACTGTGGCGGCTCTCATGGATATGGAATGCGAGGTTTTCATGGGCGAAGAGGACACGAAGCGTCAGGCTTTGAATGTGTTTCGCATGGAGCTGCTTGGTGCAAAGGTCCATCCTGTTACAAGCGGTACGCGTACCTTGAAAGATGCGGTCAATGAAACCATGCGCGAATGGGTATCCCGGATCGCAGACACACACTACGTCCTTGGTTCCGTAATGGGTCCTCATCCGTTTCCCACGATAGTGCGCGACTTTCAAAAAATCATAGGCGAAGAAATACGCCGTCAGGTTTTCCGCGCCGAAGGACGTCTGCCGGATGCAGTCATCGCCTGTGTAGGCGGCGGCAGCAACGCCATGGGGGCCTTTTACGACTTCATTAACGATCCGTCCGTTCGGTTGATTGGATGTGAAGCGGCAGGACGCGGCGTTGACACACCGGAGACCGCCGCCACTATCGCAACCGGAAAACCCGGTATTTTTCACGGTATGAAGTCTTACTTCTGCCAGGACGAGTATGGGCAAATCGCACCGGTTTACTCCATCTCCGCGGGGCTGGACTATCCCGGTATCGGACCAGAACACGCCATGCTATATAAAACCGGCCGTGCGGAATATGTCCCGGTGACGGACGACGAGGCAGTCGCCGCATTTTCCTATCTTTCCCGCACAGAAGGCATCATTCCCGCCATCGAGAGCGCACACGCCGTTGCCTATGCCATGCGTTTGGCGCGGGAAATGCGTCCGGATCAGATTATCGTCGTCAATCTTTCCGGCCGCGGTGACAAAGACGTCGCGGCGATTGCACGTTATCAAGGAGTAGAATTGTATGAATAGAATCAACAATGCTTTTAGAAATGGAAAAGCCTTTATCGCCTTCCTGACAGGCGGGGATCCGGATATCGAAACCACGGAGGCGTTAATTCCCGTTATGGAGGCTGCAGGAGCAGATATTATCGAAATCGGAATTCCCTTTTCAGATCCCATCGCGGAAGGGCCGGTGATCCAGGCGGCGAGCGCCCGCTCGCTTGCAGCCGGCTGCACGGTAGACCGTCTCTTTGATATGGTTGCACGCGTGCGAAAAACCGTCAAAATTCCGCTTCTCTTTATGACTTATGCAAATCCGATCTACGCCTACGGAACACAGCGGTTTATGGAGCGTTGCCAAACCTGCGGGATCGACGGTATCATTGTCCCGGATGTCCCCTTTGAGGAGCGCGATGAATTCCGTGACGCATGCCGGGCATACCACATCACGCAGATTTATCTTGTCGCGCCGACATCGGAATCCCGTGCCGCCGACATCGCACGAGAATCAGAGGGCTTTCTTTACTGCGTTTCCTCTCTTGGCGTTACCGGGGTACGCGCCGAGATTGACGACAGCATTGCGGATATCATACGCATTGCGCGCAGCGTCACAGATACCTCCTGCGCCATTGGTTTCGGCATCGCAACGCCGGAACAGGCGGCGCACATGGCAAAATATGCCGACGGCGTCATCGTTGGCAGCGCCATTGTCCGCATCATCGCGGCGCACGGACGCGATAGCGCCGGACCTGTGTACGACTACATGAAAAGTATGAAAGAAGCCATTATATAAAGGAGACGATAAAATATGTATAAAGACATTTTAACCAAGCTCACCAACCATATAGAACTTTCCGATGCGGATATCTTCGAACTGATTTCCGCCATTAACCGCGACGAAATCAGCGATGTTCAAATTGGCGGTTTTCAGGTCGCCCTTTTAATGAAATCGCCAACGCTTCGGGAAACCTCCGCCATCGCACGCGCCATGCGTGAAAATTGCGTGCGTCTGAATCCTCATGTCTCAGAGCCGCTCATGGACACCTGCGGTACCGGCGGCGGTCTCAGCACGTTTAATATTTCAACGGCAACCGCTATCGTAGCTGCCGCCGCAGGAATTCCAGTTGCAAAGCATGGCAGCCGCTCCATTTCAAGCCTTTCCGGCAGCGCCGACGTGTTGGAAGCGCTCGGCGTCAATATCGACCTGTCTCCGGAAGCTGCCTGCCGCATGATTGAAGACATCGGCATTGCATTCCTTTACGCGCCTCTTTTCCACCCCGTCATGTGCAAGGTCCTTCCCCCGGAGACGGAACTCGGCATCAAAACCATCTTTTACACCATCATAGGTCCGCTGATCAACCCTGCCTTCGCTTCGCGGCACATTTTGGGCGTTTACAAGCCGGAACTCCTTGATACCGTCACCTCCGTCGCACGTGATTTGGGGTACACCGACGCACTCTTTGTCCATGGTCTGGACGGACTGGATGAAATTTCTCTGATGGGCCGTACCCGAATTAACGAACTGCGCAATGGCAATGTTCGTACCTATGAGATTACGCCGGAGGACTTCGGCCTTTCCCGTTGTACGCTGGAAGACATTAAGACCGGGACGCCTGAAGAAAATGCCGCATGTATCCGCGGCGTATTTGCCGGAAAGATCTCCGGGCCGCAGCGCGACGCCATTTTGCTAAATGCGGCGGGCGCTCTGATGATCGGCGAACGCGCCGGCAGTTTCCAGGAGGGAATCGAGCTTGCCCGTACGCTGATCGACTCCGGTGCGGCTGCGCGGAAGCTGAGCGAGCTCTCTGAAGCATCCCATTCCTACAAGGAGTAACGGTATGCAGCGTCCTTTTTCACAAAGTATTCTGGATCAGAAAATGACCGGCGTCCTGCCGGTCATTCCCGACATTAAAATTCGTTCTCCGGGTGAAGGCGAGTTGCTCGGCAAACGATGTGCAAAAGACTACGCCGCCGCCTTACAGGCGGCAGGCGCGCGCGCCGTCTCTGTGGTCACGGAAAGCACACGCTACGGCGGTTCCCCCAGCCTTCTTACACGTGTCGCCGCGCTTGGGATGCCCGTGTTGCGCAAAGACTTCCTCACGACACGTGAAGGCATCCGGGAATCTCTCTCCATGGGCGCAAGCGCCGTACTGCTCATTGCATCCATCTGTGAGAGTGAGGCCCAGCTCGCCGCACTCTATACGTACGCACTGGAGTTGGGGCTGGATCCCCTTGTTGAAGTACACAGCGAAGCGGAGCTTTTTGCAGCCAAAAAGCTCCGGGCAGGCCTGGTCGGCATCAATAATCGCGATATCGGCGTCTTTGAGCAGGACAACGGCACCGTTTCTACGACAGAAACGCTCTGCCGTCTTGCGCCGAAGAATGCCGTCGTTATCAGCGAAAGCGGGATCCTGGAAATACAGGACGCACACCGCGCCGCAAAGGCTGGTGCCGACGCCATTTTGGTCGGTACGGCGCTGCTGCGTGCGTCAGATCCCGCGGCGCTCTATCGAGCGTTGGCCGAGTGCATGAAAAAATAAGCGAGAGCGCTTTCGGAGGTTTTATGGCTCAATTAAAAATCTGCGGGCTGATGCGTCCTGAAGATGTTTTGCTTTGCTGCGCGTGCGGCGTGGACCTCATAGGTTTTGTCGTTTGCTATCCGAAACCGGTCCCCTGGAATCTCGATATACCGCGGGCACAAAACCTGTTATCGTACTGTTCGGGCAAAAGCCGCAGCGTCGTTGTTACCGGCGGCACACCGGAACAAATTCTCCGCCGTGCAGAAATGCTGCATCCAGACTTCGTGCAGCTCCATTACCGGGAAACGCCCGAGGAGACGCATCGCCTTGCGGCGGAACTCCACGCAATGGGAATCGGCTGTATCAAAGCCATTCCCGTACGGTCCGACGGCACGCCGGATATGCCCGGCTTTGCGACAGTTGCATGCATGGCCTCACGCTACGCGCAAACGGGCGCCGACCTTCTTCTTCTGGACGCGCGCTGTCCTTCCGCCCCGGCGTCGGCCGGCGCCATTTTGGACGCCGCGCTTTACCGCCGCGTGGCGCAGAGTGCCGGTATTCCCGTCGTTTTGGCGGGCGGACTGACGGTTCAAAATTTACCGCGCGTACTCCTTGAGACCGGCGCGCCCTTTGTGGATATCTTAACTGGTTCTGAATCCGCACCCGGCGTAAAGGATCCCCACAGAATCCGCAGGCTTCGCGATCTCACACAGACGTAATAACGCCCCGGCATTGGCAGCAGAATACTGCCAATGCCGGGGCGCTTACAATTTCTTTATTGTTCGGAGACTTCACACACGCTATTCCCGGTAAGCTTCGGCGTAAATATCCGTAAAAACAGCCCATTTGGCTTCCGGGAAGAAATCCACGCCAGCACGCTGAACAGAACGCCGCCCACCGTATTGGAAAGCATATCGTTCATGGTATCAATGTGGCCAAGATCCAGATAACCGTCCACACCGAGAGGTACGCCGTTAATGGTAACCTCGGTAATGTTATCAATCGTATCCACAACCAGCGGCGACTCACCCACCAGATAGGATTTAATACTGTGTACAACTGTGTCGCACTGCATATCAAAGTTTAAAAACGTATCCATCGCATATTCGCAAAATTCCCATACCACCGCCGCGGCAAGAGAAAATGTCAGTGCGGAAAGTATCCGCGTTGCACCAGAAACGCGCATATAAGAATCACGGTTTAAAACAGCAGGCGCCATGTAACCGACCATTCCCATCAGGAAACCGCAAATGACATGCAGCAGGGTGTCCCAGTCCGCGAAAAGATAGTAAAACTCAAATACGGAACCCAAAATTGCACCGCAGGCAATATAACACATGACAAACACTTTAAAAAATGTGGAAAATTGCACCTGGAAGAGCCACTCCAGAAAACGCGGCGCCAGCATTGCCATAATGACCAAAAGGCAAAGGACAATGATTGTCAGGTCCCCTCTGCCAGCGCAGTAAATAAGCGTTGCCAATGCAAACAGCACAACCGCACAAAACGCAAGCTTCTCCGCCAGTGTAACGTTTCGATACGCTTGCAGCAAATTTCCGCGCTTTCCTCTTGATTGATCCAAATCATGTTCCTCCTAGTATCAAAATCATACTGCCGTGTCAAACGGTCACTAGAGTTATCATACGGTAAAATCGTTGAATTTGCAACCCTCATAAGGCCAAAACTGTCCGAATTAAGGGAACGCTAATAAAATCTTAAGTGTATAGCAAGCGCTGGATCGCCGAATGCTTCTGGCAAAATTACCAATTCCCATTTTTTTAATGCAGCAATTTGAACAAACATGTATATACAAGTCTAGAGATCTCTTGCCAAATACACAATCCCATGATATACTTGACCCACAATATAAACAGGAGGGACACATCATGGAATACGGAAAATCTATTTTTCTCACAAAACCCAATGATCCAATTGCAGCGGTTTTTACACCGGAAGCTTTTGGCGCATGCCCCGACGGTACCGGCGATAATACCGCCGCCTTACAAAGAGCAATTGATGAAGTCGTAGAGAAGCATTATCATGGCATTATTTATGTCCCGGAGGGTACCTATCGTTTTACGGATACCGTCCAGCTTTGGCGTGGCATACGCCTGATCGGTTACGGTGCAAGCCGTCCCGTCTTTATTCTGGCGGATCAAACGCCCGGTTATGAGGGCCCAAATACGAAATACATCCTCCACTTCCGCGACGCGCAGCCCAGAGAAAATTATCCGTTACGCGATGCGCAGAATACGTCGTTCTACGGCGGCGTGCGCAATATCGATTTCAACCTCGGTCATGGGAACGCAGGCGCAGTCGCCTGCCGCTACCGGATTGCACAGCTTTGCTCCCTTGAGGACATCGACTTCCATATCAACGATGCCTATGCGGCGGTTGAGATGGTTGGCAACGAGATTGAGCGCTGCCGGTTCTTCGGTGGCACTTACGGTATTGTGACGGGGGAAACCGTGCCCTACTGGCAGTTTTATTTGGGTGATTCTATTTTTGACGGCCAGAAACGCGCCTGTATCTCCTCCTACCGTGCAGGTTTGACTATGGTGCGCGATACCCTGCGCAATGCGCCTTACGGCGTCTTTGTGCCAAATAAAGAGACCGACAACCACTATATCGAAGAGTTTGAGCGTCTTTATATGGAAGATTGCCGTCTTGAGAATCTCTCAGCGGCAGGCGTGTGCATGAACATGACGCGTTATCCACAAAACTGGCTGCATGCAAGAAACGTTGTCTGCCGCAAGACGCCGATGTACTACGAGCCTTTTGGCTATCGTTTTAACCATCATATCATGGTCACACCCGTTACGTCCGATTTTGAGTGTTACGCCGTCAACATGGACATGGGCCTGAAGATTACCGTAAATAATCAGGACGTCAATCGCCGTTTCGATATCAAATTTGATATCGAGGAAGCCTCGTGGAGCGACGCACCCGCGCCTGATTACGTTGAAATGCCGGCGCTTTCAAGCTGCGTAAACATTCGCGAACTCGGCGCTGTGGGCGATGGTATGACCGACGACACGGCAGTCTTTGAAAAAGCCATTGCCGAATACGACAATATTTATGTCCCCATGGGCGCATACCGCCTCACACGAGGCTTGACGCTGCGCGAGAAAACAGCAATTATCGGCCTGCACTGCTTCTGCACCCGGTTCTTACTGGACGACGAGTGTCCCGGGTTTACGGACACACAGCATCCGCAGTCCATGTTTATTGCGCCAAAGGGCGGTCATAACCATGTCTGCGGCATCAGCTTCGACGGCGGCCGCAATCCCGGCCTGAATTCCGTTGAATGGATGGCAGCGCCGGATTCGATCCTTGAGGACGTTCTCTTCATGCATGGTCCGCGCTTCCCGATGGGTCCGCGCAAAAACGTGGTCGGCGGTCAGTCTGTTCGTGGCAAAGCCCAGCGCAAGGGGCGCGACCGTAATCATACCATCTGGATCCACGACGGCGGCGCCGGCGTCTTCAAGAACATCTGGTCGCCTGACGTTTGGGCAAAGGACGGTATCTATATCAGCGATACCGAAGCGCCCGGCAAAATGTACCTCGTTTCCGTCGAGCATCACCTTGATATTGAAGTTGTGCTCGAACGGGTGGCAAATTGGAAGATCATCGCCCTGCAGACCGAAGAGGATCTGGGCAGCGAGTATGCCGGTTCTGTGCGTTGTAAAGATTGCTTCGACGTAGAGTTTGTAAGTCTGTTCCAGTACCGCGTCCAGGCCATCGATATTCAGTATCCGTACGCCAGCTATGCCGACAACTGTAAAAATCTTCAGATCAACGGCGTACATGTATTCTCGATCGGGCCGACGCCGTTTACAAATTCCTTCCTCATCGACGGCAAGACCGTCATTCAGGATCAGGAGATTGGCAGCCTGCATATCTCCTGCTGACGTTTATCCTCAGTAAAAAAAGTACTGTGAAGCCGCGAACGGTTTCACAGTACTTTTTCTCTTTCCGCTATAGGTTTGTCATATCAATCCCATCTGTCCGGACTCCAATAAGAACGCTTGTTGGTATCCATCGCTGCAATTTCTGCCAGATCCTCAGCATCCAGATGGAAATCAAATACCTGCGCATTTTCGACGATACGGTGCTGTTTCACAGACTTCGGGATGACAATATTGCCCGTGTCCAGATGCCAGCGAATGATGATTTGTGCGCCGGTCTTCCCGTGCTTTTTCGCAATTTTCTGAATTTCAGGACGGTCAATGAGCAGGAAGTCCGAGCCGCCTAATGGACTCCACGCCTCAATGCGGATATTACGTTCCTCACAATAGGCCTTCAGCTCATGCTGCTGGAAGGACGGATGCAGCTCTATCTGATTGACGGCGGGAAGCGCCAGGCCTTCGGCCTCCAGTTTTTGCAGGTGGCGGATCTGGAAGTTCGATACGCCGATTGCGCGCAGCGCACCCTTCTCATAATATTTCATCAGCGTACGCCACGCATCTGCAAAATTCGTCACCGGCCAGTGCAGGAGATAAAGGTCGATATAATCCGTCTCCAGCGCTGCAAGAGAACTCTCCACGCCCTCCTCAAACTTTCGGTCGGCAATCGACTGCACCGCCAGCTTGGACGTAATAAAAATCTCGCTTCTCGGCACGCCGCTTTCCCGAATGCCACGAGCGACATCCGCTTCATTCCGGTACATCATTGCCGTATCGATATGGCGGTAACCCGCTTCCAGCGCCCAGCGAACGGCATCCGATGTCTCCGTACCCACCTCGGACCGGAACACGCCCAGTCCGAATTCTGGAATTTCGACGCCGTTATTGAGTCTGATCATTTTGTAATCAAGCATCATGAATCCTCCATCTTTGGCTTTTACGGGTATTATACCACAAATTCCCTGTCATAACAATTGCCAATATTGTCAATCTGTTTTATAAGCAACCCGCGTATAAGCCTTCCGAAGTTTTCACGCACCCGAAGGGTTTACTTTTTCTTCTTTCTTATGGTATAATTGACCCATAGAGCATAGATTTGGGAGGATTTTACCTATGAAAACCATGCAAATTGGAAAAAGTGGCGTTTTGGCGTCTGAGATTTCCATCGGCACTTTTGCCATAGGCGGCGGAACCGCCTGGTCCGATACCAAAAACGATGTGGACGCTTCTGTACGTCTTCTGCATGAAGCCTTTGATATGGGCGTCAATTTTTTCGATACAGCGCCGGTCTACGGTACAGGCCGCGGGGAAGAAATTCTGGGACGTGCGATTGCTGACCGCCGCGACCGTGTGGTCATCGGTACCAAATGCGGCCTGAATTGGCGTACGGACGCAGGTCAACTGGAATATTCGCGCGACGGGAAAAACGTCTATCGTTACTTTGCTCCCGAGAGTATCCGGGCAGATCTTGAAGACAGCCTTCGCCGGCTCGGTACAGACTATATTGACGTATATATCACGCACCGTCAGCCGCCGGTCGACGAGGTCCCGCAGCTTATGGATACGCTTCTTTCCCTTAAGAAGGAGGGTAAAATCCGTGCGATTGGTATTTCAAACGCCACAGTCGAACATCTGGAAAAATATATATCCTGCGGTCAGGTCGATTTGGCACAGGAACAGCTCAGCCTCCTGGGCCGCTCCCGTCTGGATGCTTTTATTCCGCTATGTGAGAAAAATGGCGTAACGTTTCAAACCTATCGCGCCCTGGAGGAAGGCGCCCTGACCGGTAAGATTTCTGCTGACTTTGTTCCGCCAAAGGGAGACGTGCGCGCCAATCTTCGCTGGTTCCAGCCGGATGTACTGCCGCGCATTACCGCTATGCTCGATCAATTTCAGCCGCTTCGTGAGAAATACGGCTGTTCCCAGGCCGTACTTGCCTGCGCTTGGGTACGCGGGCAGTCTGCATGCATTAATTTGCTCGTCGGTGCGCGCCGTCTCGAGACTCTGCGCGACACACTCACCGTCCAAAACGTAAATCTCACCTCGGAAGAGCTTGCGTTTATGACGGAATGTGCAAAGGCACTGGACGATTGAGCGCAGGATCTGGTACACATTTGCGCATAAATTGTGATAAGCCATAAAATCCCCGCGGACTGGTCCGCGGGGATTTTATATCATTTCAAAGCTGCCGCTCTCCCTGATAGCACATTTCATTCTGAGGTCACACAGGGAATGGTCATGTCAACATCTGTATTGTTTTCTTTTTATTTCTCTGTCAAATGAATTCGCGGTAAATTCCAGAGAAAAACCGTTGCGCAAATGCGGATCGCAATAATCAAAAATACGCCCGTCAGTGTAGCCGCCGTATCATTAGACGAAAGGTGCAAAATTACCCAATACGCTACGCAACCAGCCAAAGACGCCACACCGTACACATGTTTCTTAAATACAAACGGCACTTCTTTTGACAATACGTCGCGCAGGATTCCTCCGCCAATTCCCGTGGTCATACCGAGAAACACACACAAAAATGCGTTTTCTCCGTATCCCTGCGCCACGGCAATCTGTGAACCCACAATCGAAAAAGTTGCAAGACCAACCGCATCAAAAATATTATTAATGCTCTCAAGTGGTGTCCTGAAACGTGCATAGCGCGTCCGATACCCCCAGACAACGATAAAAACAGCCAGCGCTGTCAAAAAGGCAACTGCAAGGTACTCGTAACTGTAAAAAGCGCGCGGCGGAAACACGCCAAGTAAAATATCACGAATGGTACCGCCGCCCAGTGCGGTCACAACGCCAAGAAATAAAACGCCAAACAGGTCAAGCTGCCGGTCAATTGCAATTAATGCGCCGGACACCGCAAACGCTACCGTACCGACAATCTCTGTTACAGTAAAAATAACGCCTGTAATTTCCATAAAGCAGCACCTCTTCATACTGGCAGGTATTTCTCTCCACCTACCATCATATCAGACGCTGCCGAAGAAAGCAAGATTTTCCCTCGCAGTCAGAAGAAACGCAGCTGTTCTCCACTAAAACGGTTTTCAAACGTATGCAAATAAGAAAAGTTTTCAGCAACATCGCCCATAATGCCATTTCGGCGGCAGATGTCCAGAAACTCCGGCATCAGCCGGTCATGGTTGTCGCTGCGGATTTCATAGCGGTTTCCGTATTTTGTCCGGTAACGCATCGAGAGACCCGGGAAATACCGGTCAAGCTGCGAATAGTAGTACTCGCGGTTACCATCCCGCAATGTCATGCCAATACCGAAGCAAACAATCCCACGCACACGCGCACGAATGCAATAATCCAGGATTCCGCGCAAATTCTCCTCCGTATCGTTAATATACGGCAGCAGCGGTGAAATCCACACCACAGTCGGGATACCGGCATCTCTCATAGCCTCAAGCACGGCAAAACGCTGGCTTGTGACCGAAACGCGCGGCTCAATGATCCGGCAAAGATCGTCATCATAAGTCGTCAGCGTCATCTGTACGACGCATTTCGCACGTTCGTGGATACAGCGCAATAAATCGATATCTTCCAGGATACGTGCGGATTTTGTCTGTATCGCCACGCCAAATCCATAACGCGCAATCAACTCCAGGCTGCGGCGGGTATGGTGCAGCGTACGGTCCGCATGCAGGTAAGGATCCGTCATTGCACCGGTTGCAATCATGCACGGTTCGCGTTTTCTGCGCAGCGCGTCCTCCAGCAGTTCAAGCGCATTCGCTTTTATCTCAATGTCCTCAAAGTCATGCTCCATCCGATAGCAGAGGCTCCGCGCATCACAGTAAATGCAGCCGTGCGTGCACCCGCGATATAAATTCATCCCATTCTCTGCGGACAAAATATGTTTCACTTCTTTAAAATGCATATTCCTCTGTCCCGTTTCCGTGCAAATCGCAGTAGTCCTGCGGCTTAGGCAAAACCCCTTGCCGGAGAAGCTCTCGACACGGGGTATCCTCTTATTTTAAATCAACTATAACCTTTCCATCCTGGACGGAAAGCGCCACCTCATGAATATCGCGGTCATACGCTTCAATCAGCTTTGCCGCCGCAACATCCTCAATTTCTTTTTGAATGGTACGTCTAAGGTTACGTGCGCCATACTTAATCGAATAGGACTTATCTGAGACATACGCAACCAGTGCATCATCCCAGGTAAGATGCACGCCGCGAGCCGCCAGAGAATCGCGCAGCTCATTTAAGAAGATTACCGCGATGGCACGGAAGTTTTCAGGACTTAAATGATCAAACGGTACAATTTCATCAATACGATTGATAAACTCCGGACGCATAATATCGGAAAGAGCCTTGAGGGCCTTTTCACGGCCCTGCTCCGCTACGGTCCGGCCAAAACCCACTGCATTGTCCGTACGGTCGGAACCAGCATTTGAAGTCATAATGATGATCGTATTTTCGAAATTAACCGTGCGTCCATGCGCGTCGGTAATACGCCCATCGTCCAATATCTGTAACAGAATGTTTAAAACATCCGGGTGTGCCTTCTCAATCTCGTCAAAGAGAATAACGCAGTACGGACGGCGGCGAATACGTTCCGTGAGCTGGCCTGCTTCATCGTACCCTACGTATCCAGGAGGCGCGCCAATGATACGCGACACGGAATGCTTCTCCATAAATTCAGACATATCCAATCGGATCAGCGCCTCCGGTGCGTCAAACATATCCTGTGCAAGCTGCTTAACCAACTCCGTCTTACCAACGCCCGTCGGACCCGTAAAGATAAAGGATACCGGTTTCCGCTTCGCCGCAAGGCCGACACGATTACGCAGAATCGCCGCGACGACCGTATCAATCGCTGCATCCTGGCCCTTGATACGGGCGCGCAGGCGGTCCGCCATTCCGGAAAGCCGGGCATACTCTGCCTCTGCAACACGTGAAGCGGGAATGTGCGTCCACAGCTCAATCACTCTTGCAAGGTCGGCAAGCGTCAACTCCGGCGCCGGCGTATTATCAATCTCGGTCAGACGCTGACGGATCTGAAGTTCGCGGCTGCGCAACTCTGCCAAACGCGCATACGCGTCAATGGACGAATCAGACATCAGCGCTTCACGCTCCGTACCATTGGCCTGCAGTTCTGTATTCAAAGTCTCACGCTCCACAAGCGCTTCGTTGCGAAGGTTCAACCCTGAGCAGGCTTCATCAATCAAATCAATGGCCTTGTCCGGCAGGAAACGATCGTAAATATACCGCTCGGAGAGTTCCACTGCCTGCACTGTCATCTCGTCCGAAATCTTGACACAATGGAATTTTTCATAGTAAGGACGGATACCGCGCAAAATTTCAACAGACTCCGCCTTCGACGGCTCGTTGATAATAACCGGCTGGAAACGGCGCTCCAACGCCGCGTCCTTTTCAATGTGCTTGCGGTATTCTGCAAAGGTTGTCGCGCCGATGACCTGAATTTCACCGCGGGAAAGCGCAGGTTTCAGAATATTCGCCGCGTTCATCGCACCCTCGGCATCACCGGCCGCCATGAGGTTATGCACCTCGTCAATCACCAATATGATATTCCCAAGCTTTTTGATTTCCTCAATCAGTCCCTTGATGCGGCTCTCAAACTGTCCGCGGAACTGCGTACCCGCAACCAACGCCGTCAGGTCAAGGAGATAAATCTCACGATCCAAAAGCTTCGCCGGAACCTGACGGTTCACAATACGAACCGCCAGACCCTCCGCCACCGCAGTCTTACCTACGCCCGGTTCACCAATCAGGCAGGGGTTATTCTTCTGCCGGCGGTTCAAAATCTGAATCATGCGCTGAATCTCCTGCTCGCGGCCAATCACGCGGTCGAGCTTCCCCTCACGCGCCTGACCCGTCAGGTTCGTACAGTACATGTCCAGATACTTGCGCTTCGGCTCACGGCGTCCGCCCCGCCGCGGCGGGTTACGATTGCCACCCTGCGCGTCCTGCCCAAATATATTCTGAATAAACGGGAAAGACGCCGTCCCGCCCGTATTTTGCTCGTGATCGTCCTCTTCTTCGTTACCAGCCGGGACAAGATCTACCGTCTCGCCGTCTTCACTAACGGGCAGGCCGGCCTGCTCCGTCATGGCCTCTATATTATCAAGATCGTCGTCCGTAATGCCCATGTTGTCCATCACATCCTGGACCTGGCGAATGCCAAGCTGACGTGCGCATTTCAGACACAGGCCGTCGTTCACAACCTCGCCATTCTCAATTTTCGTCAAAAAGACCACCGCGATGTTCTTCTTGCACCGCGAACAAAGTTTCATTTTCATGTTTTCCCTTCCTTGTGCTCACGCAGTATCCGAAATGCCCGTACGCCATACACCACAAGCGCCAGCAACTCAATGAAAAGCGCTATGCACCACAGCGCAAGCGAGACCTGCGGCGGCACACGAACCATAATCAACAAAAACGTCAGCGCACAAATATATCCCTCCGCGCACTTGCCCAGCCAATTCGACGCGGGAACATCGCGCAACTTCTTAAGCATCACCGCACCGCCGGAAAGCATAACAGCTTCTTTCGCAAGCAGCACCAATATAATCCACAGTGGGATATCGCCGCGGATCGTCAGACAGACCACCGCCGCCGCCTTCATAAGCTTATCAGCCAGGGGGTCAAGAATACGCCCGAGTTTTGTCACCATGTTATATTTTCTTGCAATGTAACCGTCCGCTACATCAGTCATGAATGCGATCAGGAAAATCGCCGCCGCGAAATAACCGGCGTTCGAATCACCGGAAAAAAAGACCGCGACAAACACCGGAACCAGCAACAGCCGGATCAGGGACAACAAATTCGGGACGTTCATCTTTCACCTCATACAGCATCAAATATAACAATCTAAATTATACACCATTCCTCCACATTTGTCACGAACAATTTGTGAACTTAATAAACCTTTAAGCGTTTTTCCAGCGCTGCCGCGCCGTTTTTCCCGTGAAAAGGGTACAAAAAGGCCCCCGGTTAAACCGGGAGCCTTTTGCATCCGCAAAGCCGGAGCTTCTCGGATCAATTGAATCAAGGAGAATTCAATTAGTCGATAACAGCGTAGTTGTAGCCGTAAGCGTCAACCCAAATCTCGAAGGTCTCATTGGCGTGCTCGTCAAGATACTTCGCGAAGTCGGCGCTGGATACAAACTCATTGTTAATGATGAAGAAGGTGTTATCAACATCAATCTTCGAAGTATAGGTAATGCCAAGCTTACCCTGAATGGTGACGGTACCGTCGGCAGCATAGTCGAGATACGTATCGCCCGTCAGCTGCAGCAGTTCGTCGCCCGCAACGCCATCGAATACATTGAAGACATTGCAGATATACTCAACGGAGATGACATTGCCATTCTCGTCGAGGACTGCATAATAAACGTTGCCGTAACGGGTATCATTCGGACGGCCTGTGAAGAGCATGCCGTACGGGATGAAGACGGACCGGGTCGTGCCATTCGGCAGGATAGCCTGAACAGTCTGGCCCTCAGAAGTGATGGTTCCGAGATCATTGCCATAGATGAACAGCATGGAGTTCTCAACCATCCAGCCCATCGGCAGGATATCATACTGATATCTGTCAGCAACATCAGCAGCCGCCATAACGGTAACCTTGGCAGCCTTGACATAATACTGACCGTTGGAGATCGTGTAGATCATCTGATCCTCAGTCTCCATCCAACCGTTATCATCATCCTCGCCGCCGCGGCCGAAGAAGTTGACATTGAACTCGTCGAAGTTATAAGCTCTCCAACGATAAGCGCCGTCAACCGGATACTGGCCGTAAGCGAACACAACGCCCTTGGAGGTATTCAGAGCCTGAGCATTGTCATAAACGAAATCCTCACCGGTATCGTCAGAATCGAAATCAGCAATTACATCCTCAATGGTGTCGTTGATGACAGAAGCATCTGCAGAACCGACACTGAAGATCGCTCTGGAAACTTCCTCACCAGCAGCATTACGGGTAATCGCATAGAATGCGCCATTATCATACTCTACTTCGTAGGTAGCGCCGTCAACAGTGAAGTAAACGGTGTAACCGTCAACACTCAAGTCACCGTAGTTCTGCACATACCAGGTACCATAGACCTTGAAGATCTGGAGTTCATCAGTGTTATAGTCAGCAGCGATGGAAACAGCGACCTCTACCGGATCTCTGCCCCAGGCGGAGACATAATAAACATCCGAACCAACCTCGACAGCAGCGATCGCGTCAGCGAGGTTCTTCTCAGCCGTAGCAATTCTCTCATCCAAGTTAGCCTTAACATCATTATCAAACCATGCTACTCTCTCCGCAAGAGTCTCAGCATCGTCGATATCGTTGACATAATATGCAAGGTTGGAGAATCCACACTCAGTCCAAAGAGCATTAAGAGCATTATAGGCACTCAGCTCATCTGCGGAAGGAGTGGAGTTAAAGCCATTCGCTGTCTTAGCCGCAGCCCAAGTATCTACCAACGTATAGAGCTCCTGAGCCTTGGCAACAAACGCCTCTGCATCAGCAAGAGCCTCTTGAGCTGCCTTTACAGCGTCAGACTCACCCGCAGCCAGTTTTGCAAAATAGCCGGAATAAGTGGACTTCGTAAAGATAACCGGATTATACTTGCCGGTAGCCTCGTCATAGAGGTAATAATACTTGTTCGCATCAAACGGGATTTCCGGAACAATGCCGCCCTTGTCGCCTACCACAGCATCAATGTGGGTATAGACGTTGCCAACAGCCTCAACAGCAGTAAACTTACTGGTCATATCAACAGTAACAACACTCTGATTATTGCCGTCGACATAATCGTTCACATAATTGCTGTTCACATAGTCCGGAGTAAAGAGCTCAACGGTATCATCGCCGTAAGCGTTGATGTAGTAAAGCTCGTTGGTATAAGCAGTCGTAGGATTGTTATCATTTGCGCCGTTCCAGTTTCTCACGTCATTGTGGTTGATCTTGCTGACGTAAGCATACAGAGCGGTGTTGTCCTCGGTGAGGAACTCAACATAGCGCATTCCCTTATAAGTGGAATCGCCAACAGAGTTCATAGCCAGGACATAGTCGCCCGCGAAGTAAGTCTCATCGCAGACCTCGGCCAGCATGATGTACTTGCCGTTCTCGATGGTGAACTTATACTGCACGGAGGAAGCGGTGAAGTTACCGGTGCCGATAGCCGCGCGAATAGCGTCTACAGCGTTGACAACGTTATTCGTGATCTTGTTGTCCTTATCAACGCCCCAGTACTGGCCAGGAACATATTCCTTACCATCGGACAGGGTGTAAGCGCCGGTGATGTTGTTGTAAGCAACAACGTTTGCCACGATCTCAGTCGTGTTCATAGCGGCCAGAGTGAGTCTCTCAACGAAGATGTACTCATAGAGGCCGTCGCCGTCGTTGTCAATGAGCTTATAAGCAGCGCTGTTCTTCAGGCCATAGGAAGCCTTGAAAGCAGCAAACGCGTCAGCAGCGTTGTTCGCAACAACAGAACCATTGATGTAAGCGATGACATGCTTATCCAGAAGCTTCAGGAGATAATCGTCCTTATCAGCATCCTTCACATTCAGCTTGCCATCGTCAACAGTACCGGTGACGGTCTGATAATAAGCGCCCTCTTCTTCCTCATAGGCAGCGTAGAGAACCTTATAGCCGTTCACTTCGGTGGTCTTTGCAACGTACAGGGTGTACTTCTGGCCGATTTCGTCGACAGTCGGCTTCTCTTCAATGCTGAGGAGATCCGTGATGAAGTACTTCACGTTGCCTGCAATTTCATCCTTGAAAGCGAAGACAGAGTAATCGGTGGAACCGAGCTTGTCAGCGCCAACGAGGATAGCGCCATGGATGATCTCGAGGTCGAAGATCTTCTCAGCAAGGGTGACTCTGTTTTCATTATCTTCAGTGCCAGCCTCATAGCAATCGAGAACATTCGCGACCATCACGATCATATCGCCACGGGACAGGTCGGTGCCAAAGAGATCCTTGGAAGAGACGCCGTCATCGAGGCCGAGTTCAAGCGCATATCTACGGGCTACGAGTTCCCAATTTTCGGAACCGATTTCATAGCCGACAAGGCGGGCCAGCATGGTGGCGGCCTGAACGCCGTCAACGTTGTCACGCGGGCCGAAATTGCCATCGCCGTAACCGGCTACAACGCCCTTAATGTATGCCCAGTTGATATACGGGACATACCACTGTCCGTCCTCAACATCGTCAAAGTACGGGCAGTCGGTGCTGTAAGTAGAAATGTACTGCTCTTCAGCATCGCCAGTGTACAGACGATAGAGGATGGCAGTCAGCTCACCACGAGTGAGCGTGTCTGTCGGATTGACACTGTTCTCATCGTCGCCCTTGATAACGCCGAGAGCATACAGGAGCTTGAGCGCGTCAAGCTGCTCAGCAGTAAGCTCATCCAGATCATCATAGGGGAGAACAGTTTCAATCGCACCCGCGAACATGGTCAGGGACAGAGCCAGGACCAGAACGAGGGCGAGAACCTTTTTAAGGTTTCTCATGGTTGAAATCCTCCTTGATAAAATGGTTACCTAAGGGTACTCCTCATACGCATACGGGAGCCCTTGGCATATACAATATAATCTACTCCCCGAAAATAGTCAAGACATCCGCGGCAGGTGTAACGCAACTGTAACAAAACCGCCTTGCCCTGTAACAAAACCTGTAACAAACGGAAAAGCCGCAAAAATTGCGGCTTTTTAGCAAAAAATCAAAGGTTATTTTGTGGTTGCGTTTGGATATGCAAATCAAGCTGCGGGAAGGGAATGGAGATCCCCGCGCGGTCAAACGCCCTTTTTACCTGTTCGTTTACGGACGTCAAAAGCAAAAAATAATTTTCCGAAAGGCACCAGACGCGCAAGGTATACTCCAGCGCATTGTCCCCCTGGCGCGACATCCACACCACAGGCTCCGGGTCGGAAATCACCGGTTCGCAGGCTCTTGCTGTTTCGTAGAGCACGCTTTTTACCAGATCCAGGTCAGACGAATACGCCACGCTGAACGTAAAATCCGCGCGGCGAGTTGTTTCCGCGGTACAGTTTGTAATTGCCGCGTTAGTCAGCGACCCATTCGGCAGCGTCAGCTGCCGGTTATCCATGGTCGTAATAACGGTATAGAACACGGTAATACTCTTCACCGTACCGGTTCCGTCCACCGTTTCTATAAAATCGCCCACCTTAAACGGCTTAAAAAAGAGCAACATAATCCCTCCCGCCAGGTTGGAGAGCGCGCCCTGCAGGGCAAGGCCTGCCGCAACGCCGGCGGAAGCCAGCACCGTAACAAACGAGGTGGCCGGAATTCCCAAAGTCAGGGCGGCGGAAACGAACACCAAAACGCGCAGCGTGATGGAAATCAGACTATTCAAAAAAGAACGGAGACTGTCGTCCAAATGCGAAAACCGTTCGTTCTTCTTCAACCACCGGCAGAGCAGTCCGGTCAGTTTCAGTCCCACAAAGAGAATCACCGCGGCATAAATCAACCGAAGCCCGGCTGACGTCAGCTGCGTCCAGAGAGTAGAAAGCATCTGTTCCATCATCACGCCTCCTTGAAAGCACAAAATCCGGCAAAAAACCTGCCTTTATCATACTACGATTCTTACATAAACGCAAGCACACCCACGCCGCATACTCGAAAAAGCAGCTTAATTCCACCCTTTTTCGTTTGACACGATAAAAACAGCTGTGGTATGATGAAAAAAACAGGATTTTCCTTTTGTCAGAATTTTGCGCCAAAAAGGTTCGTTTCTTGCACTTTTTGGTTTGGATTGGAGGTATTCCCATGCATATGTACGACCTGATTGAAAAGAAAAAACGTGGCGGAGCGCTTTCCCGCGCCGAACTTGACGGGCTCGTTGCGGGCGCGGTCAGCGGCGATATCCCGGATTATCAACTCTCCGCCTTTCTGATGGCGGTCTATTTTCAGGGCATGACCGCAGAGGAAACCGCCGATTTCACCCTTGCCATGGCGCACTCCGGCGAAATGGCGGATCTTCACGATCTTCCCGGTGTGAAAGTCGACAAACATTCCACCGGCGGCGTCGGGGACAAGACCACGCTTGCCGTTGCGCCCATTGCCGCCGCCTGCGGGCTGGTAGTTGCCAAAATGTCGGGCAGGGGCCTGGGGCATACGGGCGGCACGGTGGATAAATTGGAGTCCATTCCCGGTTTCCGCACGGCGCTCTCCAGGGAAGAATTTCACGCGATTGCGCAAAAAACCGGAATTTGTGTCGCAGGACAATCCGGCAACCTTGCTCCCGCAGACAAAAAGCTTTACGCGCTGCGCGATGTAACCGCCACAGTCGACAGCATGCCGCTTATTGCCTCTTCCATTATGAGCAAGAAACTTGCCGCCGGGGCAGATGTCATCCTGCTCGACGTAAAATATGGCAGCGGTGCGTTCCTCTCCGAACCCAGGGACGCCGTCGCCTTGGCACAGCTCATGGCCGGCATCGGTGCTGCCGCCGGGCGGCGAACAGCCGCCTTGATTACCGATATGGACGTCCCGCTCGGGGTTACCATCGGTAACAGCCTTGAGGTCTGCGAAGCAATCGAAACCCTTCGCGGTCACGGTCCGGAGGATTATACGCGCATTGTGCTCGAACTCTCCTCCGCACTTTTATCCCTTGCCGGACAGGGGACGCCGGAGGCGTGCCGCCGGATGGCGGAGTCCGCCATTCAAAGCGGCGCGGCGCTTTGTAAGCTCCGCGAGATGGTCGAGGCGCAGGGCGGCGATCCCACGTATATCGACGATCCGTCGCGCTTCCCTCGCGCGGCGTATCTGGAACCCGTTACGGCGCCGGCGGACGGTTATCTGCAACACATGGACACGGCGGCAATCGGACGGGTCTCCGTTATGCTTGGCGCGGGACGTGAGCGCGCGGGTGAGCCAATCGACCATGCGGCAGGAATGGTGCTATATCACAAAACGGGCAGCTTTGTTCATAAGGGAGACCTTTTAGCCTGCTTGCACACCAACCGTCCCGAAACGCTTCCCGAGGCACGCGAGGCCTTCCTCGCCGCGTTGACATTCGGCGCAGAGGCTCCCTCTCCCCGCGCAGAAATTTATGCCTATGTAGACGAAAATCAGGTTATCTTATATTAAGCTTTCAGAAATGGTATGCCGGACTACCGTATTCCATTCTCAGCATACCAAAGACAAGCGGAGTGAAAATCCATTCATTGTTGTTATCCACATTAAGGGTTCCAAAAGAGGTGACTGGATATGGGCAACTGCCTTGCCCTTCCCGTTATGCACAGCTATGGATATATTGACGCCACGCACCGTTACTATAAAGCCGAAGGCATCGAACGTGTGGGCCTTGATTTTCCTGCGCGCGTTTGCTACCGGGCTGCCGGATGGAAGACATTCCCGGGTACCGCGAATGAGCAGGTTTGAAAAATCCATGCTGGCGCTGACAGCATTCTTTTTCCTTATATGCGCCGCAGTCCTCCTGCTGCAGACAACCGTCGCAGTTACCGGTGAGGGCTGCACGGTCTATACGGAAGGCGGCGTGGGCGCGCAGACCGTCCGCGAAAAACTCAACGCCGTATTGGGGCTTGCAGATACGACCGGTACACAAAACGGTTCCTCCGTAATGGACGGTCGAATAAATATTAATGCCGCGACAGTAGAAGAACTCTGTACGCTTCCCGGCATCGGCGAGACGCTTGCATCCCGAATCGTCCGCTATCGGACCTATAACGGTCCATTTGAAGACGTTTCCCATATTCGCGACGTGACGGGGATCGGCGACGGCCTTTATGCCAAAATTGCAGATTTTATCTATGCAGGCTCCTGACATACGGCCTGTCCCCCGTTATGGTGAGAAAAACGCGCGTCCCCGCAAGGATGTTTTCCTTGCGGGGACGCGCTTATTATATGCCGCTCATTATCCCGTCACAACTGTTCAGATATCATTCCACGTTCTGCCAGCTTCGCGCGCGCATACTTGGACAGGGGCTGTGGTACAAGGGAAAACAATCGCTCCCATTCACGCAAAAGGGCGCGAAAGGGCTCCTCTGCGCCGGATTTCAATTCGGCTTCCAGCTCATAAAACGGCACATGCCGCGCCGTTCCAAAAGTCCCTGCGTCAAAAGAAAGCTCCACAAAGACCCCGTCATACTCCAAAAGCAATGCGCGGCGCATAAACTGCACCCGCGCCGATACGGTCAACGGCGTATTTCGTACTGCCTCCGCGAAACGTCTTGGCGCGCCGCAGGCAAGCAGGCCGCGCACACCGTCGGCAATTGTTTCCGCCGGACATTCCAGCTCATGCCGTATTTTCACAGACCGCTCTGCGCTTATATCTTCTTTCAGGCAGCAGACGCCGCGTCCGTTTTCACGCCGCAAACGCAGGGTAAAGCCTCCGTCACGCAATTTTCCAGCGACGTCACAATAGTACTCGCTCTCCATGCGTATGACGCGAATCTCACCCGCCGCATGCCGGCGCACCTGCGGCGCATTCAGAACAGCCAAGCCCACCGCCTCATCGGGCAAGGCATATTTTGCTTCAATTTCCACAGTTAATCCCTGTTTCTTGGAAAAATGCAGCGCAAAATTACAATTACCGCACCAAGTGCCGCCAGTGCGCTGAAAAGCGGCATAAGCCGCCGGGCCTTTTTACAAAAGCACGCCGTGATTGATCCAACAGCCGAAATGCCAAACGCCGTCACCGCCGCCGCCTCTGAAAGCCCGGGGCGGCGGAAGCAGGCACAAACTGCGCCAAAAAAGCCCGCAATCTTCACCCACACATCCGCCGCAACCGCCTTTAAGCCCGGTACATCCGGATGAATCAGTGCCTGCACAGCGCCGGCAAGGCGCGGCATCGCCGTATTTTTCAACTCCCAAGCCTGTTGAAACACCTTTTTCCCTGCAATTTTTTCCACTGCCATATCCTCCTCCAGCTCAGTCACGACCGGTCAGCAACCGGTTTACCTTCCAAATGTCCCCTGCGCCGACCGTCAGCACAATGTCTCCCGGCCGTACGATCTCGCGGATATACGCCGCAATCCGCTCAAAGCTGCCCAGATAGACGGCGCCCGCAATTTCCTCTGCCATGCGCCGCATGTCTACGCCGTACACGTTGTCCTCCCGCGCCGCATAAACATCCGCCAGCAGCACAATGTCCGCCAGCGAAAGCGCGTCTTTAAACGCCTCATAAAGTGCCGCCGTACGCGAATAGGTGTGAGGCTGAAACGCGCAGATGATGCGTTCATAGCCCATGTCCCGCACTGCAGATAACAACTCGTGCAGCGCCGTCGGATGGTGCGCATAGTCGTCAATAACCGGTACCCCGCCAATCTCACCGCATAACTCAAAGCGCCGCGCGATCCCACCGTACGCCTCCAGGCCACGGGCAGTCGCATCCAGATCTGTGCCAAGCGCATAAAACGCCGAAGCGGCGGCCAGCGCATTATAAATATTGTATTCGCCCGGAATGCGCAGCCGTACCCGGCGTTCCCCGTCCGGTCGAACCAGTGTAAAGACGGGATATCCACGCTCCATCGCAATGTCCCGTGCCGTCACCGCACAGTTCCCATCCATCCCAAACCATACAACACGCCCCGTATAGCCGTTCAACGTATCGCGTACGTTTGCACTGTCCCGGTTTGCGGCAACCGCGCCCTGTGCCGGCACCAGTTCTATAAACTTCCGAAAAGAACGTTTGATGTTCTCCAGGTTTTTAAAATAATCCAGGTGATCTTCTTCAATGTTATTGACAACCGCAACCGTCGGCGGAAACTGCAAAAAGGAATCACAGTACTCACACGCCTCCGCGATGAAAAGGTCCCCCGCGCCAATACGGTAGTTCCCGCCGATGGCGGGCAGTTCTGCGCCGATCATGACAGACGGATCGAGTCCTGCTTCCAACGCAATATGCGTTGCAATGCCGGTCGTGGAGCTTTTGCCATGACATCCCGCAATACAGACCACATCGCGATAACCGCGCATGATCTGCCCCCAGGCCTCCGCACGTTCCAGAACCGGGATTCCCAGTTCTCTGGCGCGGATGATCTCAGGATTGTCGTCGTGCACGGCGGCAGTGCGGATGACTACACCGGCCCCTTCAACCGTATCGCCTCTGTGTTCGTGCACCACGCGGATCCCCGCCGCTTCCAGGCGCTCCGTCATCTCGTTTTTCGCGCGGTCGCTGCCCCACACGGTAAGGCCGCGTCGGGAAAGCGCAAAAGCAAGGCTGCTCATGGATATGCCGCCGATCCCGATGAGACATGCCCGGACGCCTGGTTTTATGAGTTCAGCACGTTGCATGTTTTCCTCCAAAAGAAAATTTTAGATGTATGATACTATGCAAATTTGATCAAAATAGTTACCAAACGGGAAAAACCGCAGATACAGTCCTAGTTTTCCCACATATTGCACCAATAATCACCAGGACTTTTACGAAGGAGTGTACTCCATGGAAATTACAGATATTAAAATCAAATACACAAACGACGGCGGACGTATGCGCGCGGCCGTATCCGTCGTGTTTGACGCAGCCTTTGCCGTTCACGATATTAAAGTCATCGAAGGCCAGGAAAAGCTCTTTCTTGCCATGCCGTCAAAAAAGCTTGCCGACGGCACTTACCGGGATATCGTACACCCCATTAATCGGGAAATGCGCGAGCTTCTGGAAACCTCCATACTGGAAGTGTATCACAACGAACAGGCCAATACAACCGAAATTTAAACCTTAAGAATCCACAAAAATCATTGCCTTTTTTCCGGACAAGCGGTATACTGGACGCAGTAAGATACCTTTCATGGAGGGGTTTTTGTGAAAGTTCTAATCTTGTCCGTGTCGACCGGGTATGGCCACCATGCTACGGCCGGGGCGCTGGCGGAAAGTCTGAAAAACCGCGGCGCAGAAGTGGAAGTGGTTGATATTTACGAAAAAATCAACCGTCTTTTCCAGCACGGACTCTCAAAAGGATATCTTGTGACCATGAAATATCTGAAAACCGGTTACCGTGTTGCCTACCGTTACCTGGAAAAGCGTCCGCCGGAAACGTCAGAGTATTCCATGACGAGTTTTATCAACACGCTCATGGGCATGAAATTTTCCACCTTTATCGACGATTATGCGCCGGATATCGTCATTTGTACGCATCCCTTTGCCGCACAGCTTGTCAATGAGATGAAACGGCGCGACTGGCTGGCTGCTCCCGTCATCGGCATTGTAACAGACTACACACTCCCGCCCATCTGGTCGGACGTATCCTTCGTCGACTATATCGTACTGCCCAGCGAAGTGTTTATTCCGCGCTGTAAAAAACGCGGTATTGCAGAAAATCGGATTAAACCGTTCGGCATTCCGGTGCGGCATAAATTTTCCGTAAAGGAACCGAAAGAGGAGGTCCGCCGCCGTTTAAACCTGCGCCCGGAATCGCCCGTCATGCTCATCATGAGCGGCAGTATGGGGTACGGCAACATCAAAGACATCGCCGGACAAGTGCACGAAACGCATAACGAATTGCAGTTGCTTGTCGTCTGCGGCACCAACAAAACGCAGTATGAAAAGCTGAAGCCATATGAGTCGCCGGATTTCCGGATTTTTTCATTTGTCGATAATATCGACGAAATGATGGACGCCGCCGATTGTATCATTACAAAGCCCGGCGGATTGACCATCAGCGAGGCATTGGCAAAAGAGTTGCCGATGATTCTGCTTTCCCCCATTCCGGGACACGAGGAGCGCAATGTCGAATTCCTTTTAAACGGCGGTATGGCGCTGCGCGTAACCAAAACCTTCCCGGTTGATGAAGCTATCTATCAGCTCTATGCGAACCCGGAGCGTATCAGACTGATGGAAGAGAGCATACGTCTTTACCATAAGCCACACGCCTCAGAAGATCTTGCGGAGTTTGTCATGACATTACAGCCATGACAAATCCAGTTGCCGGTGGAAGATCGATCAGATACGGATCAAGCGTTTTGCAAAACGCGTTCTCCCATCCTGTGCAGCCAAAGTACATAAACCGCTTGAAAAGCATACGCTTTCCAAGCGGTTTTTTCACTCCTCCAGCTCCTGTTCGGCGTCGTGGGCACGAGAATTTCCGCGGCCGCCGGGCGCCTTCATGACGCGGCACTCGCTGATCGGATAAGTCTTTGGCAGCTCCCCCGGTTTGTCAAACCGCACCTTGCACTGCTGCTTCAAAAGGTTTACTTCCATAATCGTTCCAACACCATTGGGCGTTTGCACAACGGAATCCACCTTTGGACTCTTGCGAATCAGGTCTTCATAAGCTTCCTGCTCATATTTCAAACAGCACATGAGCCGCGAACAATTACCGGATATCTTGGTCGGATTCAGGGAAAGGCCCTGCTCCTTCGCCATCTTAATTGATACGGGATGGAAATCGTCGAGAAACGACGCACAGCACAGCGGTCTGCCACACACGCCAAGTCCGCCATACATTTTTGCCTCGTCGCGCACGCCAATCTGCCGCAACTCAATGCGGATCCGGAATACAGACGCCAGGTCTTTAACCAGATCACGGAAGTCTACGCGGCCGTCGGCCGTAAAATAAAAGAGCAGCTTACTTCCATCAAACGCATACTCTGCATCAATCAGCTTCATATCAAGCTTATGTGCAGCAATTTTCTTCTCACATACGGCAAAGGCATCCTTCGCACGTTCTTCATTCCGTTTTGCAACGGCAAGATCCTCCTCCGTCGCCATGCGCAGAACCTTGCGCAATGGCTGGACAAGTTCCGCCTCTTCAACCGTGCGGTTTTCCAACCACACTTCGCAAAGTTCAATTCCGCGCGCAGTTTCCACCACCACGCGGTCTCCTTTGCTGAACTTTAACCCTGCAGGATCAAAATAATAAATTTTTCCGGTTCTTTTGAACCGTACGCCAATAATTTCTATCAAATTCGTGACTCCATAATGTTATTTCTCCGCGAAAAATTCCGCAGGTATTGTCCCCAGCAAGTGCGCCGGACCAACGTTTCCCTCGTTCAGTGCAGCGCGCCGCTGAATCATCCTTGTCAACCGGACAAGCCGCGCAAGCGGTAAGCGGGCAAGCTCCCGCACACAATCATCCTCCGGCGGGCTCGCACCCGCGCCGGCGCGGAGCGCCTGTTCCAGCAAATCCAAAACTGCCGTAAAAAAACCGCCGAGCTGCGCGCGTTTCAGTTTTTCATATTTGTAACAGAACGACAAAAGAGACAGCTCGCTCTCCTCCGTCACAGCAGCGGCAAATTCCGCTGCAAGCGCGTAGGATTCGCCGTCCACAGGCGGCGCTTCTTCTCCGCCCGCCGTACCGCCGATTACAACGCAGCGCGAACGCACCGTCTGTAAAAGAGAGAGGACGCTATCGCACAAAAGAATGAAATATACGCCCTCGGGCGGTTCTTCAAACAACTTAAGAGCCGCGTTCTGCGCGGCTCCATTCATGTTCTGCGCATGCAGGATGATATATACTTTCCGTTCGCCTTCCAGCGGCGCCACATAAGCGTCACGCCGCAGAGCGCGCACATCGTCCACGACAATATCCCGTTCTTCACGGTCCAGGAGCTGCACATCCGGGTGGATACCTTCCCGGATACGGCGGCAAGCGTCGCAGGTACAATTTTGTTTTCCGCAAACGATTACCGCAGCGGCTTCGCGTGCAAACCGCAGCGCCGCCGCACTATCGTGCTCGACAAGTACGGCGTGCGGCCAGTCACCATCCCGCGGCAAAAACGGCAAAAGTCCCTCAAACTCTGTCAAAGCGTTCTACATTGAGCACGAACAGAGTCGCACCGCCAACCGTAACCTCGACAGGCATGGAGGGCAAATAGCTCGTACCGATATCGGTTGTCGTAGGCACTACCTGCTTGCGGCTATGGGAATGCTTCTGGATGACACGGATGACATCCTCGACTTTGTTGTCGTCCACGCCGATCAGAATGGTCATATTCCCTGCGCGGAGAAAGCCGCCGGTCGTTGAAAGCTTTGTGACATGATATCCCTCATGCATCAGGGCGTTTACGACAACGTTGGCATCGTCCTGATTGATTATGGCAAGGACCATTTTCATACTGTCATCCTCCAATCATTAAGTTACAAGTTAAGTATACCAGTTTTCCTGTTAAATTTCAATGCTTTTTTGTATAAAGATTACATTTATTTTTGCAATATTGGGCCGGATTCCGCTGTTTTTCGAAAAAAAGGCCCGCCTACTCGTAAATACGCTCCAAAAGGGGATTCGCGTAGATGGGATTCAGCTCAAAGGAAACCTCATCGCCCACCTCGCAGGGCACTTTCGTCACGTTTACAATCGTGTGCACCATTCCGATATGTCCCAACACCGGCGCACGCTTGCCCCGAACCGTCACATAGACGCGCTTTCGTTTTAATAAAAGCTTCAAGTCTCCAAAAAGATATCTTAACTTATCCCGGAACCGGAAAATATCGTGCTCACGCGCCACCAGGAAACCATCGCTGTATCCAAAGGGCACCACTGCGATACGCGTCGGAACCTTTGCACGAAACGCCGCGCCGTATCCCACCGTACTTCCGGCCTCCAGCCAGCGCACTTCTGTAACTGTCGCCATTCCATGGCCCACCGGCTGTAAGCCGGACGCGCCGCGTCCGGCCACACGGCCCAGAAAAGCCGAACCAATCCTTACGGCGTCCGTCCCGCTGATATCATGGCCAAACAGGAACGCGGAGTTTGCAAAATGTATGATACCCGGATCAAATCCTGCGGCATGGATTGCCTCCGCGGCCGCAAGAAGAGCTTTCAACTGGTCGTCGGCCGTATGCCCTCCTGAAAACGCCATGTTGCTGTGTGAATATATGCCGGAAACAGCGATCTTGGGCATAAAACGAAAGATTGAGAGGATTTTATCCGTTTCGCTCTCCCGGAAACCGTACCGTCCCATACCGGTATCAATTTTGATATGCGCCTCCACAACCTCGCCGCGCTTTTCCGCCATCCCGTTTAATACCACAGCGGCTTCATAGGACCCAATCGTCGCGACGGCCTTGGCCTCCAGGATATCTGCAATGTCGCGTTCATCGGCAGTCGAACGCATTACGAGAATCTCCTCGTCGATGAAGCCCGCCAGCCGGAGTTTTATGGCATCCGTAGGCTCCGTTACGGCAAAGCGTTCAATGCCGCAGTCGCGCAGTTCGTGCGCAAACTGAAGCATGCCAAGTCCATAACCATTGCCCTTCAGCACAGCGTAAACCGCGCGGCCGTCCGCTTTTCGCTTGACCACGTCAATGTTATTTCTAAGCCTGTCCCTTTCTACAACATACGCTTTCATTTCAAGGGCGCCTCCATCTTACTTGTTCTGATTTTTGTGCATATACCGAATTTTGCGAAGCCGCCTGTACACATGCTGTCCATTTTCCACCAGCGCATATACCGGCCGGTTCAGCACAAGATTCATCTCGCCCACAAATTCGCAGAAATCGCCGTTAAAGCCCTTTTTAAACCGGTAAAGACCATAAAGCGGGTTATCCTCAGAGAGATCGCCCGATACGCCGCGGAAATCATAGATCCGGCTTCCCTTTTCAATGGCCCAGCGTATCATTTCCCACTGCAATAGATAGTTTGGCATCACATTGCGCGACTCATTCGAGGATGCGCCGTAGAGATACCACACTTTGTCGCCATACCAAATGGCAAGCGTGCCGGCAACCGGCCTGTCCCCATAAAACGCCATGTAAAGTCTGGCGTGTTCACCCAATACATCGAGCATCTTGGCAAAATAATCTGCGCCGCGGGTGATAAAGCCATCCCGTATTCCAGTTTCGTACATAATACGCGCAAAGTCCGGAACCATTTCCTTTCCGCACACACGCACGGTAACGCCCCTGCGTACTGCCAGACGTATATTATAGCGCGTTTTCTGCTGGAAGGAAGCCATCAGCTCATCTTCGCCGCGGTCGTCCATACGGATGCGAAATACATATCGCGGCTGCACGCCCTCGAAGTTCTTACTGCCCTCGCTGATACGAAAGCCCTCGGCGCGCATGATGTCCGCAAACGCCGTATCCGATGAGAGTACGGCGGGATCCATCTTGAGCTCATAGCTATGGTACCGTTTTGCAAGCTGCCGTGCGCCGGAAACAAGTTCTCTGATTGTCTCCCTGTCGTGCGGATCACAGACCGGCGCACGTCCGGCATACATGATCGTCCACGGTACCACGGGCAGGCGGCGGATCAGAATACTCATTGCGCCGCGGATTGTGCCATCCGCACCGCGGGAGATCACGCCTTCCCACATCCAATTATCCTTCACCTTGCCCCAAAGGTAAGACTGCATAAAGTGCCCATACGGGTGGGACATGACAAACGCCTCATATTCCTCCCGATTTTTTTCTGTTACAAATTCGATCAAGACTGCTTTCCTCCAAAAGCCGGCAGGTCAAGCGTCCGTACCAGCTTTTTTATAATACTCCAAGAATATTATCCCACATCCCCGAGATTCAGTCAACGAAATTTTATTTATTTGCTGAATTCGTGAAATATATAAGACGCACCGTTGCCTACTGCATATGATTTCTTTTGCAGGGATCAAACGGCCTTGCTAAACTGTCTGTATTTTACTTGCAATATATAACGGATGTGTTATACTATACAGGAGCCCGATTGGGCTGCAGAAAAATGATAAGAAGGTAATTGCATGGCAGAAGCATTCCCACGAACACTCTCCCTCCTGCGCAAAGAGCGCGGAATCAGCCAGAGGAGCGCCGCAGAAGCGCTGCACGTATCACAGGCGCTGTTATCTCACTATGAAAACGGAGCGCGCGAGCCGAGCTATGATTTTCTCATACGGGCCGCGTCTTACTATCATGTCTCAACGGACTATCTGTTAGGGCTCACCATGTCGCGTGAACGCAGCGAAGATATTCTTTTAGGCGACATGTCTGATGACGGAAATCAGGATTCTTCTCCCAAATTGAAGCTGCTCGTCAACTCTGTCAATCTGGTTTATGATCTTCTGCGCAGCATTAAAAATTCTGTTTTTACCGAACGGGTGGAAGAATATCTTATTCTGGCGGTCTATAAAGTCTTCCGTTACCTGTATATGTCCTATCCGGGTACAAAGGATGAGCTCTTTTCCGTACCGTTCTCTTCTTTCTCCGAACTTGTCGATATTGAGATGAAACGTGCTGAACTTGAGATTAAGCTCCAGTCCAACGCGCTTTCCAATTCCAAGCTCGGCGGATCCGGGATGTCCTACGACCTTCTGAAACAGAAATATCCGGAGCATAGCCGGTATGCCATGCCTCTTCTTTACGACGCCGGCGAATATCTCATGCCCAGCGGTGAAAAGCGTGAGCACAGAAAGCGCGTCTGATATCTTTTCCTCATATTCCGATTCTGGCGGCGGACAGCCGCATCCCCCGGACAGTTTGTCCGGGGGATTTTTTACGGCAGTACAAATTCCGCACGAATGTCTTCGCCGGCCTCCGGCAGCCCGACGGCGTCCGACGGTCTGCCGTTTACCGTCAAACCTGCCGTACCGCCACGCCGCACCTCCAGCACAACGTGCCCACCATTTACTTCCATTTCCACAGCAAACCCTTTCCACGATTCGGGTATATGCGGATCTACATATAGCTTTCCGCGTTCAAAGCGCAAGCCAAGCAGTTCGCGCAATGCCGTCTGAAGATACCACCCTGCTGCGCCCGTATAAATACTCCAGCCGCCGCGGCCATAAAGCCCGTCCGCCGCATAGACGTCCGCTGCAAGGTAGTAGGGTTCGGTCAGGTACCGCGCGCCACGTTCAGACGGCAGCAGCGTCAGGAGCATAGCCGCCGCCTGTTCCGTCATCCCGGCGCGAAAAAGTCCCATTGCAAGCCAGATTGCACCGTGGGTATACTGCCCGCCGTTTTCACGAATACCGGGCGGGTATGCCTTAATATAACCTGGAGACTGTGCGGAATCCCTGGTAAAAGGCGGCGTAAAAAGCCGCACGACGGGATTTCCGTCCCACAATTGAGAGACAGCGCTCTCCAGCGCGGTTCTCTGCATGGCCGCGCGGTTCTCGTCAGACGGCGACGGATCAGCCAGCGCTGCAAACGCCTGTGAGATGGCGTCGATGCGGCACGCGTCCGCTTGCGCGGAGCCGAGTGGTTCGCCATTATCATAGCGCCCGCGCAGGAACCACCGCCCGTCCCACGCGCGGTACGCGGCGTCCGTCAAAAGGTCCGCAAACGCCGTCCAGGCAAGCGCATGCGTCTCGTCGCCGCGTACACGTGCTTCGGCCGACATCCCGGTAAGCACCATCGCGCCAAACCAGGAAAGCCAGACGCTTTCGCCGCGTCCCTCGACGCCGACACGGTTCATCGCGTCGTTCCAGTCTCCTCCGCCAATGAGAGCCAGGCCGCTCGGTCCCGTCCCACGACGTACAAAACAATCCGCCGCGCGCACGCAGTGTCCCCACATGCTTTCACGCAAATCGTTTGCTTTTTCCGGCGTACCGAAACGCTCCAACCGTCCAGGTTCCAGCTCCGCTTCCCGAATATATGGCGCCTCGCGCTCGAAAAACGCTCTGTCCCCGGAAGCTCTCAGGTAGGTAAGCGCCGTATACGGCAAAAACAGCAGGTCGTCCGTCATGCGCGTGCGTACGCCGCGCTCTGATACAAGCCGGTCATGACGGCGGTCCGGATGCCACCAGTGCTGCACGTCGCCCTCCAGATACTGGTGCGCCGCCGCACGCAGAAGCTGGACGCGTACAAGACGGTACCGTTCCTCATGCGGCGGAAGGGCCAGTAAAGAGAGCGCATCCTGGAGCTGATCGCGGAAGCCGTAGGCGCCGGAACTCTGGTACATGGACGTACGTGCAAACAGGCGGCCCGCAATTACCTGATAGGCGTTAAATCCATTCAAATAGTGGTTTAGACGCATATCCGGCGTTTTTATATGAACGTCGCTCACAAGGCCGCGCCAGTAGGACAGCGTGCGCTCCAGTTCTTCGGCAGCTTTTTCATAATCCGCCAGGTCCGTCAAAAGGCCGAGCGCCGCCTCTTGCGAAGCACAGCCGCAGACGATGACGGCGCGAAAAATTTCACCCCTGTGTTCCGTCGGGATTTCCGCCGCAATACAGGGCAGAAGGCCTGCGCCTGTCTTATAGCGCAGGATGCCGCTTCGGTAGTCCGCCTCGTCACAGGTAAACCGTTCCGGCGCCGGGTGCGACGTAAAGGCAAACGCATAGGGTGCAAAGAGACGGTTTGCGCCGTTTTTCGCGTAGATCACATGTTTTTGTGCACTGAACACGGTTGTCACCTGCCCATCCGGCCGCTCTCCCATCTGCAAAGACATATACCAGCGCAGCCGCGCGCTTCGGGCACTTTCACCGCGCAATTCGATCATCATCACGCGCGCATTCACATGGGGATGCACATAAGCCGTCAGCCGTGTACGAAGTCCCGGGAGTTCGCGTTCCCATATGGCCGCACCCGGCAAAAACCGCACGCGGCTCTGCTCATCCCGTGCAAACAGGCTGTGCGCCTCTCCGTCTACGAGTACCTCCAGCGTCTCCGGCCCCGCAACGGCCAGAGGATCATTCACCCACTCGCATATCTTATTCTCACGTGCGTTGTAGTACCACACATATCCCGAACCCGAATCCGTTGCGAGATAACCAAAGCCACGGTTTGACAGCGGATGGCTCCAGACAACGGCAGGAAGCCCGCGGATATTTACGCCGCCGTCGTAAAATTCCACTTCCGGTTCCGCACTGTACGAAACCCGTTCGTGAGACCACGGCAGCAGTTTCAGTGCGTACGGTTCGGCGGGCTCACGTTCCTGCGGCGGTTCGCGCAAATCGAGGTACACGCCCGAAAAGGCTACCAGTGCGTCGTAGTCCCCGTCCTCGAGAACGGATTCGTCAATAAAGTGTACGCCACCGCGTGTGCCGACGATGCTCTCGCCGCCCCATTCGCTCATGATTTCAAGCGCAGCGGTGCGGCAGCGGCGCATATAGTCGCCGCCGTCATGGATCACGAGCAGCAAATCGGCATAGGCGCCGTTTAAATAGAGAAACATATGCTGCTCTAGCAGCCGTTCCTCTCGCTCACCCATTTCTTCTCCCACGTGCACGACTATCACAGGAAGGTCTCCTGACACGCCGAACTTCCATAAAACTTCGCGGCTTTTCTTATTTCTCTCAATATATTCGGCCACGTGCCGCCGTTCCGGCGTCACAAAGCTTGCATCCCGGTACAGGCGAAAAGCCTCCTGTGCACCGTGCGGTGTGACATCGAGGATAGACAGCAGTTCCGTTATACGGTGGGCGGCCGACGTACGGTTTAAATTCAGCGCGCGCCGGGCGGCCGCACGCGCATCCTCTGCGCTTCGTCCGTACGCCAGCGAGACCGTCACCGCCTGCTCGGCGTCCGGCTTCAAGGAAAGCGGTATCCGGAGTACAACACAGGGGTCCGGGGCGCCCGTACCCTCCGCAGACGAGTCCCGCAGCAGGCCGTAATATCCGTCCCGGCCCAGAGCGCGTTCCCTGGAATTGCATACGGACGCCAACGCGCCGTCACAGGCAACATAGGCATAACTTTCGCTGCCGTCATTGGCAAAGCGCGAAATCAACGCCCCGTCGGGCTGCGGATCAACCCGCAGGAAGAGCTTTGAAAACGCCGGATGTGCACCAAAGGCCTGCATGGTATCCAGGGCCGGCTCCAGATGGCAAATAAGCGTCGTTTCAAGCGGTTCCGCACCGGTATTTTTCAGTCGTACCCGCCGGATGCCGGCGGTATCGTCCGGACAAACGAGTGTCGAGACGCTGCTTTTGAGCGTCTTATATGTCATGCCGTTTGCCGCTCGCGCGGCCTCAAAACGAGATGAATACTGTACATCCGTATCAAAAAATGGCGCGGGCGTCAGGGAAATGAGACGGTCCCCATCCGTGATAAAAAAGAAAACACCGCATCCCCCGCCCACCTGGCGCCCATCAAAGCGCGTCAGGTCACGCATGCCGCAAAGCGTCCGGTTAAGACCCGTATTCGTCACCAGCGTCCGGTAACTTCCATTTGACAGCATGATGCATTCCGGCCGCCACGGGTCATATTCCTTTCCTTCATAGAGTACGGTTTCGCCTCTGGGCGGCACGCGCTCCGGCATCATGCTCTCCGGTTCGCTGTCATGTGAAATTACCGCGCCGATTGGGATACGTTCCTGTAAGAGCGATCGAAATGCACTCATATAAGCGTCCGACATGAAGCGTTTTATCATGCATCCTTTGCACAGGACGTTTACAACGGCAATCAGGCTCATTCCGATATGGTGCGCCATATAAGAGCGCACCGGCATATACGCACATCCGTCCGGCACGCGCGGGTGCGTCATATCGAGCGCCTCAAAAAAACCGTAAGTGTCGGACATGTCAAGCGTCTCATAGCGCCGCAGGTTTTCAACTGCGCCGCATGGATCCACAAGCAACGCCAGATATGCCGCGTAGGGGGCCAACACCGTTTCGCGGTCCAGGCCGCGCTTGAGGCCCAAAGCCTGCACGCCATGCGCCTTATACTGATAATTCATATCCGTATCAAACGCAAAAAAGCCGCTTTCTGAAATACCGTAAGGCATTCCCTCCGGTGCCCGCCGCTTCTGGCAATAGAGTGCAAAACGTTCGCTTTCATACAAAATGGAATTCGGATAACTTTCCAACAGCAGCGGCGGCATCAAATACTCAAACATCGTGCCGGACCAGGAAGCCAATCCCCGATAGCCGTCCGCGCCCATAAGCGAACGCCCAAGCCGGCCCCAGTGGCGCACTTCAATTTCACCGCGAGAAATGGCGATGTAAGAAGTCAGACGTGCCTCACTCGCCAGAAGATCGTAATAGCCCTCGCCCGGACGGTTATGTTCCACGTCCCAGCCAAGCCGGAAGAGGTGGCGTTCCTTATCGTAAAGCGGCGCCAACCGCATTTCACGAGACAGCCGGCGCACTCGTACCGCAAGCTTATCTGCGCGCGGTTGATGCATGTCGGAAAGGCCGCTTTCCAGCGCAATCAGACAGGCGACGAGATTCCCCGAATCAACCGACGAGACACGGCGCGGGTACATCGGCAGGGCATCCGACGTCTGATACCAGTTGTAGAGGTTCCCATTCCATTTTTCCATACGTTCCAATGTCGACGTCGTCAGTTCAAGACGGTCAAGCGCCGCATCCTCGGTTTCAATTCCCAGGTCCACAGCGCCAAGGATTGCGAGCATGGCAAGGCCGATATTCGTAGGCGACGTACGCCGCGCAACGCCTACGGCGGGCTGCACCTGGACATTATCCGGCGGCAGCCAGCAGTTTTCCGCATTCATATGATCGCAGAAATAGGCGTACATGCGTTTAGCCTGCACCAGCAGCCATGACTGGTCCGCCTCCTGCAGTGCCTCCGTCTGGCCGGGTCCCTGTTTGCGGCTCACCTGGCAGGCGGCGTACGGCGCCGCGACCCACGCCGTTGCCGCCAGAATGCAGAAAATTGCCCGGAAAACGCCGTGATATGGCGCGGCAATCAGCAGGGCCGCCGCTATGCAACACGGCCACATGCGGCTGTAGTAGGCGCGTGGCGCGTCACGCCTTCCCTCCGTCTGTGCAGCGGTGGTCCACTCAAGCATCCCGCGATGGGTCACGCTCATACGCCAAAGCGCGGTTACCGCCGCACTGACCCCGACCCATGCACGGTACGGCAGGAGTGCAAAGTCAAATACGCTGCGGTAGACTGCGGCGTGTAACGATGTCATAACGCTGCTCATATACCGCTCACGCCCACCGTCGGCGCGCAGGCCGCACAGCAGCACGGGCACTGCCAGGCAAAGAAGCGCCGCTACGGCAAGCGTCAGCCCTCCGCCGTCCCACGCCACGGCAAAAAGTGCCGCAAGTACGGCGGCGGGCGTTAAGCTGCGGCGCATATTGTCCAGAATGCGCCATTTTGTCAGCCTGTCAAGCGGATTGCGCTCATGTCCGCCGCCTGTCCGCACACGCGGGAAAAGCCACGGCAAAAGCTGCCAGTCGCCCCGGATCCACCGGTGCTCTCGTTCAAAATAAGAGCGTACGCTGCCCGGGAAACCGTCTAAAAATTCAATATCTCCCGCAAAACCTGCGCGCAGATAACCGCCTTCAATCATGTCATGGGAGAGAATGGCATTTTCAGGAAAACGATTGTCCAATATCGCGGCATAGGCCTCCACGTCAAAAATGCCCTTACCCGTATAGTTGCTCTCTCCATATAAATCATAGTAAAGATCCGGCACCGTTCCGCCATAGGGATCACCGCCTCCAGGGCCGGCGTATACCGAAGCAAACGGGTTTTTCGACGACGTTTCCAGGCCTGCCGCAATGCGCGGATGAATCAGTGCGTGTCCTGCCGTTACCACACGGCGCGAGCGGTCAATGACCGGCCGGTTCAGCGGATGTTCCATCGCGGCGACAAGCTTGCGCAGCGCGCCGATGGACGGCTCCGTATCGGCGTCCATCGTTATCACATACGCAAACGCCATCGTTTCATTGCCCTCTGCCACGCGCAGTCCGCTTGGTTTTCCCTTGATCAGGCGCACAAGGTCCTCAATCGCACCACGTTTTCGTTCGCGGCCCATATAGCGACCGTCGGACGGCGTATAGGTCCGATCGCGCCAGAGCAGAACGAAGCCACCGCCCCACTTTTCATTCAGCGCCGCAATCTCGCGGCATGCCGCGTCAAAAATAACACGGTCGGCAGGTTCCGTCTCCCGTTCGCTTTCTTTTAAATCTGTCAGCAGGCCAAATACCATATGGCCGCCGACATTGCCTGCGGCCAGACGATACTCCTCCAATTTTTTTGCGTACTCCTCCGCATCGCCCGCACGCGTGAGCAGTGTTGTCACAACGCACAGCGTACGGGATGAAAGCGGTGTTTCATCCGTCATACGCGGCAGTGCGGTGTGGCGGACAAAATAAAGCGCGGTCCGGTCAATGAGCTGTCGGATCAGCTCAAAAAGCGGCAGATACGCCAAGATTCCGATTGCCGCGCTCTTTCTCATGTACCCGCACAGTGCAGCGGCTGCCAGAGGCAGCAGGATGAGCGCTAACGCATACCATACGCGCGCGGCACGGTTCTTTGTCCTTCCGAGCGGTTTTTCGTAGATGTAAAAGCCCACGTGTCTTTCCCGTGGCGCTTCCCCCATTTCTGCAAGCTCTAAAATCTGCTCGGCAGCGCGCTTTTCGGAAAGTCCTGCCCTTTTGGCAATACGAGCGGTTTCGCTGCGGTAGGCAGCCTTCGTCTCCTCGTCCATGCCGGCATAAGCGCCCACCGGATCTCGCACATAAATCTGCTCCAGCACGCTGATCTCCGGCAAAGAGGATTCCAGCTGCATGGATGCAAGAAAGCGAAGCATACTGAATGCATATCCCAGCCGGCGTGAAAGCACATGATTACCGGACCTGCGCTGCCTTCCAATATTTCTGGCCGATGCCAGCAATTCCTCATGCGGCTGAGCCAGGAACAAAATGGCGGCCAGACGCAGCATGACGGGTATCGCATAAAGTTCTTCTTCCGTCAGGGACGCTTCCTGCTGTGCGCTACGCAAAAAATCCATCACCGTTTCCTGCGATGGTGCCACGCCGGACGCAAATCCGGACTCTATTAACGCGGAGGCCAGTGCCAGTACAAAAGGCTCCGTCCCATGTCCCTGCGGCAGACCGGTAAGCGCCTGTACGACGGTATTGCGCTCTCTCTGCAGGATATAGCGGTTGTCCGCCAACCACTCAAGCTCCTGCGGCAAATCGTGTGTGTCCGTGCTGCGGATGATATCATAGATTTCGCGCAAGTCACGAAATGCGCGGTTCAAACGGCGCATGGCCGCGCCGGATGTTACGCCGCGCCGGTACGTTCCGCTCTTTATCAATTCCCGGGCGCACGCAGCGCCGGTTGAAAGTTTCAGTTCCATAACTCACTCCATAGCTCGCCATAGTTTCCTTTATTATCTCCATTTCGCGGCAAACTATGCCGCACAACACAGGGAAATCCCATACCGGCTAAAAAGTGTATCCTTCAAAAGAGGCGCCGCCGCACCGTTTTCTAATTCCGTTACGTCTTGATCTTAATTCTGTCTTCTGGTCCAAGCACGCCATTTTTTACAAAGCGTCTCCATTCGTACCGGCCTGCGGCCCGTCCACGCAGGCATTTGTATAAACCGCATTGTCCAATTTTTAGACAAAAGTACCTGCCGAGATGTCTGCTTTTTTCAGCATAGTGTGCCTAAAAATGACTGTTGACAAGTAAAAAGAAGCATGATAACATGATCTAGTTGTATAAAAATTTTATATTTTGAAAGGTGGAGAAACGTGGCATCACTCAAGGAAATGTTTTCGCCCCGGGATATGTCCGAGGGCCTGCCGTGGAAACGCATTGTGGAATTCTCCGTTCCAATGCTCCTGGGTAATATTGCCCAGCAACTTTACAACACGGTTGACTCCATTGTCGTTGGCAGATATGTCGGTGATAACGCGCTGGCAGCTGTTGGAAGTGCCGGTCCGATTATGAACCTGCTGCTGGTATTCTTTGTCGGTATCTCAACCGGCGCCGGTATTCTGGTCTCACAGTACTTCGGCGCAAAGGACCGCGAGAAGCTGTCCATGACCATCGGCAATTGCATTACGCTTACAATTCTCTCGTCCATCGTCGTTATGATTGTCGGGCCCCTGGTCACTTATCCCCTGCTTTCCGTGATGGGCACGCCGGCGTCAATCATCGACTGGTGTGCGGATTACCTGATTATTTTCTTTGTCGGCAGCGCCGGATTCGTTTTTTACAATATGTTTTCCGGAATTTTGCGCGGCCTTGGCGACGCCTTTTCAGCGCTGGGCTTCCTGCTGCTGGCAACCGTACTCAACATTGTTCTGGACGTCTGGTTTGTCGTCGGCTTTCATATGGGCGTTGCGGGCGTTGCGCTGGCGACGGTTGTCTCGCAGATCATTTCGGCCATCTGCTGCCTCATTAAGCTCTATAAAATGCGCGACATTTTTGATATGAACCGCACAGTTCTGCGTCCCCACAAAGGATATATGGCGCAGATTGTGAAGCTGGGACTTCCATCCGGCGTCACACAGGCCATTTTCTCCCTTGCCATGGTTGTCGTACAGTCTTTGACCAATAGTTTCGGCGAGCTGTTCATCGCCTGTAACGTCATCATCATGCGTATCGACGGTTTTGCCATGATGCCGAACTTTACTTTCGGACAGGCCATGACAACCTACACCGGCCAGAACATCGGCGCCGGCCGGATTGACCGCGTTCGCCAAGGCACACGCCAGGGCGCCGCGATCGCCGTCGGCACGGCGGTTGTGCTCGTCACGCTGATTCTGATTTTCGGCCGCTATTTGATGATGGCGTTTACGGATACGCCTGAGCTCATTGATATGAGCGTCCGCATGATCCGGATCCTGGCCGTCGGCTATATTGCCATGGCAGTCTCACAGGTTTATAGCGGCGTTATGCGTGGCGCGGGCGATACCGTCACTCCAATGTGGATTTCCCTGATTACGACAGTTGTGCTTCGTATTCCGATTGCCTACGGGCTTGCCTATTTGACCCGCAGCGCGGACTATGTCAACGGCCGCCCCGAATCCATTTTCATTTCCCTTCTTGTCTGTTGGGTGATCGGTGCCGTGATTACAGTATTCTTCTACACCCGTGGCAAATGGCGCCGTAAAGCGGCCGAAACTTTCAATCTCAGCTCAGATCCGGAAAACACGCCCGCGGCAGATCACATGGAAGCAGACACTGTAACCGTTGAAACCGATAACGTTTCTGAAACAGACCGCGGTGTATAAAATATTCACTACATAACAAAAAAGAGACCGGATAGCGCAATGAACTGATCCAGTAAAAACGGACAGTGACAAAAGACCCCCTGATGTAGGAAAATAAACTACATCAGGGGGTCTGGTCATGGAGAAACGGAACTACACACACGTTCAAGTGCTGCTGCCAGAAATCAAGGCCATGCTGGCAGAGGGAAAAACGCAGCGGGAAGTGGCAGAGCACTACGGCTTCAAGAATAAGCAGGTAGTGAAAAAGCTGCTTGAGCGTGAGCGGAGAAAAGAACGGAAGTTGGCGGCCGGAATCCTTCCGCGGCCCAAAGGACGACCGAGGGAAGATGCCGCACCAAGAAACATTGTGGTAGAGCAGGCGTATGAGATCCGGCGCTTGCAGATGGAGAACAAATTGCTGCGGGATTTTCTGTGGTCCACAGGAAGGAAGTGAGAGCAAGGGTAAAATA
>URVL01000004.1 GCA_900551265.1 uncultured Eubacteriales bacterium
GTGGATATAGCCGAGCACTTCGCCCTCCCGCTCGGCGACGAAGACGCAGTCTTCTCCGTGCGCCAAAATATGTTCCAGGCTCCGCCGCGTCAACTCCAGCGGATAATCATATCCGAGACTCGTACTGTTAATGCCACAAATTGCGGCGGCGTCCCCGCGTTCGGCAGGGCGTATGGAAAAATCCATTCGATTCCCTTCTTTCCCGTCATTCTGAAAAAGCCGCACAGGCGCGAAGACTCCGCCGGGAGAAAAGCGTCTGTGCAAAGCGCACTACGTTCTCTCCTTCATCATGCGCTCCATATTGCGCGCCGCGTCACGTCGGGCAGCATCCTCACGCTTATCATAGAGCTTTTTCCCTTTTGCAAGGCCCAGCTCCAGCTTGACACGCGGCCCCTTAAAATAAACCGACAGCGGCACAATCGTACAGCCCTCCAGCTTTACCTGCTGGCTCAACTTCAAAATCTCGCGCCGGTGCATGAGGAGTTTTCGGCTGCGGTCCGGGTCACGGTTGAAGATATTGCCCTTCTCATAGGGGCTGATGTGCATACCATGCACGTAGAGTTCGCCGTTTTTCACGGCGCAGAAAGAATCTTTTAAATTAAGCGTGCCGAGCCGGATGCTTTTCACCTCCGTACCGGAGAGGGAAATCCCCGCCTCAAACCGATCAAGGATAAAATAATCGTGGAATGCCTTTCGGTTGGATGCAACGGTTTTCACCCCGTCTTTTTTGGCGCCGTCCTTTGCCATAAGGCTTCCTCCTTTGAAAAAAGGTTCCCCGAAAACAGGCGGGCCGTCCCCAGGCAACCGAATGGATGCGCATGCATGTAAAACATGCCTAAATTATATCACCTGACGGCATACAGCGTCAAGCGCAGTTTGTCGGCGGGCCGCGGCGTTTTTCCGCGCGATTGAGATCGGCCCGCCGCAACCCGGAAAGTTGGGGTCTTGCCTGTCGCGGCCCATACAGCGTCAGGCCTTACAGTTCGCAGAAATAGTGGTTTCCGATGACCGCGTAAACCTGATCGTTATAGGGCGCGCCGGAAAAAAACACCACGTCCGCTCCGGTTACGCATTCCGTACCGTCTACGGCGTCGGCCACGGCCTCATACTGTTCCTCGCCCGGCGTTGTACTCTCAATGAGGGCGGCCGGCGTAAACTGGCCGGTCTGATAGACCACCTCTTCCACAGTATCCGGAAACCGGTCGGACAAAACGCGGTTCAACACCACCTCCGCGACCGCCACTTGCCCCTCATAGGGTTCGCCGCGCGCTTCCAGATAGACCAGCCGCGCAAGGATTTCGAGGTCGCCGTCTGAAAGCGCAAGCGACGCATAACGGTCGTCCGTGCCGCCGCAGGACGTATCCGGCGCGGGCGTGTCCACCGTTTCCGCGTCAGGCGGTAACGCCGTGGATGTACTCGCGGGGTCTGCCGCAGTCTCGGCGGATGCGTCGCTCTCCCCCTGTGCGTGTTCCGCCGCGCCGTCCGGTGCGGAATCACCCGCTGACGCAGACGGCTCGTCCGGACCGGCGGCAGTCAGTACCGGCCTTTCGTCACCGGGCACTTGCCGGAATGCACGCTGCGCGCTCAGGCGGACGGCCCGGCTTTTTTCTTTCGCCGGAGCCTCGCTGTAAGCGGCGCCGTCCGGTGCGGCGGCCTCATCTATGTTGTAAACAGCGCCTGTATCGCCGAAATCCTCCTGCGCGCGGGTCGCGTTTGCATAAAGAGCCGCGCCAAAGGTCAGAATCATGGCAAGCGCAAGAATGATCGCCGTAATACGTATGCTCGTTTTTCTCATATGTCGTCCTCTCAAAGCTCTTGATGATAAACAAAAGGCGCCGTGTCGGGAACGCGGGAGTTTCCTTTGTCTCAGGCAAAACCCAAGTTCAGCTTATGCAGGCGGAAATGGATTTATGCCGGTGTAAAGAGGACGAAACCCGCTCCGCCGTATAACGGTGCGGAGCGGGTTAATCGTTTAAGCGTTATTTTGCGGGGTAAAGCTGCGAAACGTCACGTTCCCCACGGTGTACGGTCCGACCGTATGAAGCAGCAGCGCGGCGTAATCGTCAAAGGGCACGTTGCGTCCACCATCGGAGAGAATGAGCATGTCCACGCCGAACAGTTTGACAGCAAGTCCCGTCGGGAGAATCCCGTTTCGGATGTAGAAGTTCCGGCGGCGTTCCTGAATTTCCGTTTCCGGCTCTTCAATTTCCAGAAAAAGCAGCCGGTCGGGATAGCGGGCGCGAAGCAGACCCAATCCTGACGCGCCGATGCCATGATTTCGAAATGCAGGCGAGACGGCAAGATAATCAATCAGCACATATGGCCCGTCCAGCAATGTCACCGCCAGCCCGGCAAATATTCCGTCAAAACGAATGGAGAGCAGCTCTGCCGTTCCCTCCGCCGCGCGTGTTTTCAAAAGCGCAAACGGTTTTCGTTCGCTTGCAGGAAACGCATCGCAGTAGAGCGCTTCATATGCCGAAAGCTCTGTCTCCGCTACAGGTTCCAGCCGGATATCCGGTGTCTTATCTTGACTCATAAACAGTTCCTCCTGATATAAAAAACCGCCGCTTCCAGGAAGCGGCGGCCGGGTTTTATGCGCCGTAACGCGGCGGATCGGTGCGCTTGTGCTGCGTTGCGCGGTGATAGCGTTCGATCTTCGCCTGTGCGTCCGGATCGGCGGTACGTCCTGTCAGGATGACGTCGTCAATCTGCCGGTAGGTCACGCCGAGCTGTCCCTCGTCCGTCTGCCCCTCAAAAAGTCCTGCCGACGGCGCCTTGCGGCGGATATGCTCCGGCGCGCCGAGATAGTCCAGAAATTCATAGATTTCCGTCACGGTCAGGTCATAAATGGGATTAAAGTCGTACGCGCCGTCCCCCCACTTCGTAAAATAGCCGACGTACGATTCACTGCGGTTCCCGGTACCGGCAACCAGCGCGCCCCGGCTCTGCGCGACGGCGTAATCCACCGTCATACGAAGCCGCGGAGCGATATTCGACATGGCCTCCGGCGTCACATCCTGCGACTTTGTAATGGCGTCAAGCATCGCCTCCCGCACGGCAGTGAGGTCCACCGTAATGTGCGCAATATGGAACTGCTCGCACAGCGCCACGGCGTCCGCCATATCCTCGCCGTAATTGCGCTTTGCATGGCACGGCATCATGATGGCAAGCGTATCCTCACACGCCATTTTGCACAGGATGCCAACCAACGCACAGTCCTTTCCGCCGGAGTTGGCGAACACCAACGCATTCGCATGCGCATCCGCCATCACGCTGCGGATAAACGCCACGCGCTCTTCTACTTCCCGGGCATAGTCTCTCATAACAAATCCTCCTGTCAAATGGTTAGCCGGTCGGCAATGACAAGCATCACGCCAAGGATCACCGGCTGATGCGCAAGGTAGATAATCAGGCTATGGCGCCCGATATAGGCCAGCCATGCGCAGCGGATCTCATAAAACCACGCGGGCAGGCGGTGCCCAAAAATGGCTGGCCCGGCCCACGCGCCGAACAAATAAACAAAAATCCAGGGGAGCAGCGGAAAATAGTCCGCCGAGAAAAAGTCCGCCGTCGGGAAACCAAAAATCCAAAGTCCCGGGACATCCGTACGCACGACGTCGGTCAGGACAAATGTTACGGCCGTCAGTATCACCCACAGCCACGGCTGTATGCTGTCTGGAATGCGGGAAATTGCGGGCCGCAGGAGCGCATAGAGCAGGGTGCACGCCGCCAGGCAGTGCAGAATCCCAAATACGATGAAAGCGTCATGGTTCCCGATCCAGGTTACAAGCGACACGCCCGCGGCAACGGCGGCCAGTTCCAGCCCCCGCCGCAGGTTCGAACGTGAGATCGACGAGGACGCGCCGGAGAGCAGAATAAACAAATATGCGCCGATATAATGGATGGTCAGTCGGATGGGGTTATCAAAAAAGCGGTACGGCACGCCGAGATACGACACACAGTCGTATAAAATATGGTCACAGATCATGCCGAGGATCAAAACGCCGCGGATCACGTCCAGCGCTTCAATGCGTTCGCGGCGCGGTTTCGCGGCCTCCGTCATACGTTGAAACGATAGAGCACCACGTCTCCATCCTGCATCACGTAATCGCGTCCCTCGCTGCGTACCAGGCCGCGTTCCTTCGCCGCCGCCATGGACCCGCACGCCACCAGATCGTCAAACGAGACGCATTCGGCACGTATGAATCCACGTTCAAAGTCGGAGTGGATTTTTCCGGCGGCCTGCGGGGCGCGGGTGCCGCGTTCGATCGTCCAGGCGCGAACCTCTTTGGGACCGGCGGTCAGGTAAGAAATCAGGCCGAGCTGCTCATAGCTCAGCTTAATCAGACGCGAAAGTCCGCTCTCGCGGATGCCCAGCTCCTCCATAAACATCCCGCGCTCCTCTGCGTCGAGCTGGGAAATCTCCTGTTCAAGCTTCGCACAGATGGGCAGAACGCGCGCGTCCTCCGCCTGGGCAATCGCGCTGACTTTCCGGTACAGCGGATTGTTTTCATAGTCTGCGAATCCGTTCTCGTCGAGATTGGCCGCATAGATGACGGGCTTTGCCGAGATCAGCGCTACGGAGCGCACAAGCTCGCGCTCCTCGTCCGTGCAGTCGAAGGTGCGCGCGGGCTGCTCAGACTCCAGATGCGCCATCAGCCGCTTGAAGAGGTCCACTTCCGCCAGGTATTTACGGTCGCCCTTGGCCAGCTTTTCGCTGCGGTCAATGCGGCGCGCCAGCACCTCCATATCGGAGAGGATCAGCTCCAGATTAATTGTGACAATATCGTCCGCCGGGTCGAGCGACCCGGAAACGTGAACAACATTTTCATCCTCAAAGCAGCGCACAACGTGGACAATCGCGTCCACCTCGCGGATATTGGCCAAAAACTTGTTGCCGAGTCCCTCGCCACGGGACGCGCCCCGCACAAGCCCCGCGATATCCACAAACTCAATGACGGCGGGGGTATACTTCTCCGGATGATACATCTCCGCCAGCACATCCAGACGCTCGTCCGGCACGGGAACGACGCCGACATTCGGGTCAATGGTGCAGAACGGATAATTTGCGGCCTCGGCCGCAGAATTTGTGATTGCGTTAAAAAGCGTGCTCTTGCCGACGTTCGGCAAGCCCACAATGCCCATTTGCATACTTTATTCCTCCGTTTTCCGGCGCAGCTCGCACAGCGCCTCGCCTGGGTCCGCGGCGGCGAATACCGCCGACCCGGCAACGATGACATTCGCGCCATACCCGGCGATTTCCGCGACGTTATCCTGTGTTACGCCGCCGTCGATTTCAATATCGCAGGCATAGCCCCGCTCCTCAATGATGCGCCGCAGCTCCCGAATTTTCCGGACGGTCTGCATCATGAACCCCTGCCCGCCGAATCCCGGCTCTACCGTCATGATGAGCACCATGTCAAGCTCCGGCAAAAGCGGCAGAACGTCCGAAAGCGGCGTCGCAGGTTTGATGGAAACGGACGGCCGCGCGCCCAGCTCCCGAATCCGGCGCACCTGCGCGCGCGTATCGCCCGCGCTTTCCAGATGCACCGTGACAATGTCCGCGCCCGCACCAATGAACGCTTCCAGATACCGGTCCGGTTCGCTGATCATCAGGTGTACGTCCAGGGGAAGGGCCGTGCAGGCACGTACGGAACGCAAAACTGGCAGTCCAAACGATATGTTCGGCACAAAATGCCCGTCCATCACATCAAAATGCAGGTAATCCGCACCGGCCTGTTCCACGGCGCGGATGTCGCGTCCCAGCGCGGCAAAGTCCGCGGCAAGTATCGAGGGGGAAAACTTAATCATAATTGCCACCCTGGTAAAAAAATTTCTTGGAAAGGAAAGCGCACCCCGCGCGGCAGCAAAAGGGTTCCGGGCGAAAAAACGCCGTCCCGGATCACATTCGCGCGTTCCGGCAAGCGGCCCGGCCAACCAGACGGGGGAACCGTCCGGCAAAAATCACATATATTTGAATGAGGGCCCTTTCCTCCCGAACGAACGGCCGACTATCCCGGCATGCCGCCGGCGGCATAGCCGTTCAGATACCCCCGCCGGCAACCCGGCGGGGGAATTTGCATCTTCAGAAAATCCGCTCTATACGGCTTACACGGCGGCCAGCGCCTGCTCAATGTCTGCGATGATATCCTCGATGCTCTCACAGCCGCAGGAGAAGCGGATGAGGCCGGGCGTAATGCCCGCAGCCACGAGCATCTCTTCGGAGAGCTGCCGGTGCGTAGAGCTGGCCGGGTGCAGAACCACCGTGCGGATATCCGCGACGTGGACAACCTGCGAGGCAAGCTTCAAGTGGTCGAGGAACCGCGCCGCGCCCGCGCGTCCGCCCGCAACAACGGCGGAAATCACGCCGGAGCAGCCGTCCGGCAAATACTTTGCCACAAGCTCATGCTGCGGGTGGCTGGGAAGCGCCGGATATTTCACGCTCTCAAACTTCGGGGAGGCCGCCATATAATTTGCCACGGCCTCCGCATTCCGGCTGTGCCGTTCCATACGCAGCGGCAGCGTCTCGAGGCCAAGATTTAACAGAAACGCGTTCATAGCGGACGGATATACGCCGAGATCGCGCACGAGCTGCACACGCAGCTTTGTGATATACGCCGCGCGGCCGAACTTTTCCGTATAAACAATGCCGTGATAGCTCTCATCCGGCGTCGTAAGGCCCGGATATTTGCCGGATGCCGTCCAGTCAAAGTTTCCGCTGTCCACCACAACACCGCCGACAACAACCGCATGCCCGTCCATATACTTCGTTGTGGAATGAATTACAATATCCGCGCCAAACGCAATCGGACGGCAAAGCACCGGCGTCGCAAACGTATTGTCGACAATCAGCGGCACGCCGTGCGCGTGTGCAACGCGTGCAAAGCGCTCGATATCCAAAAGGTCGATGGACGGATTCGAAATCGTCTCGCCAAACACCGCACGGGTATTCTCGCGGAACGCGGCATGGAGCTCCTCGTCGCTCGCATTGCAGTCAACGAACGTGACGTCAATGCCGAAGCGTTTCATCGTAACGGAGAGAAGGTTCGTCGTACCGCCGTAAATCTGCGCGCAGGCGATGAAATGATCTCCCGCGGAGAGGATGTTCGTCAGCGACAGGAAGGTCGCAGACTGTCCGGACGTCGTGCACACGGCGCCCACGCCGCCCTCGAGCGCGGCAATCTTCTCTTCCACATACGCTACGGTCGGGTTGGAAATGCGCGAGTACATATGCCCATCCACCGCGAGATCAAAAAGCTTGCCGATATGCTCGGTCGAGTCGTACTCATACGTGGTACTCTGGTAAATGGGCAGGACATGCGGCTCGCCGTTTCCCGGCTGGTAGCCTGCATGCAGGCACAGGGTATCAATGTTCATGTGTGGTCTCCTTATTTATACTTGTCTATACAGGAACGCAAAGCGGGCGGAGGGACTTCCCTCCGCCCGCAAACGCTGTTCTCCTTTACGGACGGATGGGACTTTACGCCCACCACATCGCGCCGGTATCCTCCATCAGTAAAAGCGGTTTTAAGAAATCAATGGCCTTCTCAAGCCCCTCGCCGGCGGACATCAGCCCGTCTTCGTGCTCAATACTGATGGCGCCGTCGTAACCCACCATACGCAGGTTTGAAAGAATATCGCGCCAGGTTTCCTCGCCGTGGCCGTAGCCGACGGTGCGGAAAATCCAGGAACGGCGCAACTCTTCTGAGTAATGCTTCGTATCCAGCACGCCGTTTTTCGCGGTGTTGATCGCGTCGACCTTCGTATCTTTCGCGTGGAAGTGATAAATCGCGGGCCCAAGCTCGCGGATTGCCGCGACAATATCAATGCCCTGCCAGAAGAAATGGCTCGGGTCAAGGTTCGCGCCGATTGCAGGGCCAACCGCCGCGCGCAGCTTCAAAAGCGTTTCCGGGTTATAACAGCAAAAGCCCGGATGCAGCTCCAGCGCAATCTTACGCACGCCGTGCGCTTCGGCGAAAGCCGCGGCCTTTTTCCAATAGGGGATCAAAACCTCGTTCCACTGGTAATCCAGAATCGTGAGGAAATCCTCCGGCCAGGGACAGGTGACCCAGTTGGGATACTTGGACTCCGGACAATCGCCCGGGCAGCCTGAAAACGTAACGACCGTACCAACGCCGAGTTTTTCGGCAAGCAGGACGCCGTCCTCAAAAATCTTATTATATGCTTCGGCTGTTTCCTGATTCGGATGGACCGGATTGCCATGACAGGAGAGCGCCGAAATCTCCATATCATACTTCTTCAAGAGGTCGCGTACCTTCTGAAGCGCCGCTTCGTCCGAAAGAAGCTGCGCGGCATTTAAATGCCGGTTTCCCGAATAACCGCCCGCCGGGAGTTCAACGCTGTGAACGCCGTGTGCGGAGAGATACTGAAACGCGCCCTCCAAGTCGGTGTTGTACAAAACTGCCGTTAAAACGCTGAGCTTCATTGCAAACAACCTCCCGAAATAGAAATTCGCCACTTGACACGACTAGTATAGTACAAACCGCCCGCGCTTTCAAGCATAAGTTTGGCCGGGGGGAACAATTTCGGCCCCCGGGGGCAGAACACATCCCCTCTCCTGTCAAAATGAAGGCGGTCCTCCCGGCGGCAACAGGGTTATGCCAAGGTCTCCGGCACAAAAAAGGCGTCTCCCGCAGGAGACGCCGCGCCGGAATTCCGGGCGCTTATTTTTGTCCCTTCGCCGCGTTCATAAAGCGGCGCTGGTATGTGATGACCTGGTTCGTAGAAGTGAAGCGGGCAAGGTAATTCGGCTCCGCCGTAATCACAACGCGCCTTGTCATATCCTGAAACTCCGGTTCCGTCAGAAGCTTATCAATATCCGGATAGTTGTAGGGACCCTCCATCGAACAGACGATCAGGCGGGTATCCGGCATATTGCAGCCGCGCAGCACGCGCAGATTATGTCGCATCCCGTCGAGGCCGTCGCTGCCCTCCGCATCTTCGAAGTGCCGGTAGCGGAGGATATCCCGCCCAAACTGCAATACATCCCGCAGGTCGCGGCCCATGTCGGACGGTTTGTAATAATCATTTGCAATAAAATAGTCGCGCAAGGCGGCAAGCTGCGTTTCGTCGCCGGACTCCGCATAAGCGTCCACATACTTTTTGATGTTCGACGACTGTACAAGCCGGTGGCGCAGGAATGTGTTGATAAAATACGGGCGAGCCTGCAGGGCGAGCTGCGTCTGAAACGGTTCAAACATCAGCGTGAAGTTGACACGGTACCCTTCTTCGTAAAGACGCAGCGCAAGGTTATGGCCACGCAGCGCGTTTCCGGTATCCACCTCGTCGAAGCGGCGGTCGAGCTTTTTATCCCCCGTCAGCAGCCTGCCGACATTCTCCGGCGTAACGGCGCCCGTATGCGGCACCTTGATAACAACGCGATACTTTGAAAAGATGTCGCGGAAGCGTGCGGCTTCTTCCAGGATTTTTGAAAAGTCCTCTTCAAAGGGGTTGTTGAGCTCCACGCTGATGTCACAGCCGGGACCCAGGATCTTTCCAATCTCCGTCATCACCTCGTCCCGGTCGCGGAACCGGTTGCCGACGTTGGCCTCCGGATTGTTAAGAAACAGGTCGTAGACAATCCCGGGATTGCAGGTGAGGTTGGCAAGCAGCGGACTGATGGGCGCAACTTCATAGGGATTGGCGCTGTCCGCAGAAAAGAGGACGTTTGTAGGACGCAGCTCGCCGTTTTTATCGTAGGAAATATCCCGGACCAGATCCACGCGGAGCACCTCGCCCGCCTCCATCACAAGCTCGCGGCGGAACCCCGCCGGCGTCTCTCCCTCCGGGGTCGGAAACGTCGCAAGTACATCGCGGAAGCGCTCCGTGACACCGATGTGGCGGATTCCTCGCAGCGCACAGTAGTCCTCGCCCGAGATGGGCATATGGATGATACGTTCTACATGGGATTCCTCGCCGCGCACCGCGGCAGCCCCCAGGCTGGATAACAGATACTTCATAAAAACCTCCCCCAAACGATACGCATTTCCCGCCGCAGCCTCCGCCGCGAATCCGGCGGACGCCGGCGGCCATCTCTGTAATTACTATACCATACATGTATATACAAGTCAACACAAGATGAATATATTTTTCCGCAAATTATGCTTAGAAGAAAGGCCATAAAAAAACAGCGCGGCCGGGAAACTTTTCCGATCGCGGTTGCGTCTTTATTATGAGCGAAAAAAATCGAAAATTCGGATATGGCCCTTGATGCCATGTTCAAATTTTTTCTGATAAAAAGAAAGCCGCAGGCTCATAACACCTGCGGAAACGCAAATCCTATTTAAAAAGACGTTCAGATTTCAGCCGGAAAGCGCCGTCCAACGGCCGCCGTCATACACGCGGCAGCAGCGCTTCCAGATATCCGCGGCACCATGTCTCCAATTCGCCTGCGCGTCCTGTAAACTGCGCCGCGACCAATGCCGCGTCGTCGCGTGCCTGATCGTGCATACGGCGCGTGACGGCGCCCGCGGCCAACGCGGCGGCAAGTTCGTCTTCGTCGAGCAGGCGCGCGCGTCCGTCCGGGTCTATCACGACGTCGAGATAGGCGTCGCGGCACCAGCTTTCGCCGCCGGGCAGGATGTGGTTTTCAAAAGTGATGTCGAAATAAAACTGTATCAGGCGTTTTGCGGCGTCGAACATTGCGGTCAGCCACCAGCGCTCCGACTGCGGCGCGAACTGAAACCAGTGAAAGCCGTTATCGACAATCACAAGCGGCCCGTCCGGCGTTTTTGCAACAACCGGCTTTTCAATCCCGCCGAGCACCGTTAAACCGGCGACGCCTTTCCTGGGGGCCGCCACGTCCATATAGGCAAACCACGAAAACCCGGGCGGCCTGGCAGGCCAGCGCGGGCAGTCCATTCGGTAGCATTTTTCCGGCATGGGACGCCTCCTTTTTTCAGACTGACGCCAAAACGGCGGAGCCTTTGCAGGCTGCTGCCGTCCGGCGCACAGACTTCGTCTTTTGTTATGCAAATCAGATGGCGTTCAAAGCGCCGCTCCGTTTCTCTATGATACATTATATCACAACGATCAAAGAAGGGTTATACATGAAAAGACTCTCTGTCCTGCTGCTGATTTGTTCCTTTTTGACGCTGCTGCTGCCGCCTGCGCGGGCGGCGGACGGTGCAAAGGTCGCCGCCTTCACGTTTGACGACGGCCCGCATGCGACCATCACACCGGAACTGCTCGACGCGCTCGCGCAGCGCGGCGTACATGCCACGTTTTTTGTCAATGGAAAGAACGCGGAGCGTTATCCCGATATCGTGCTGCGCGCGGCTGCGGAGGGACATCAGATTGCCAACCATACCTACTCCCACAGCCAGCTCACCAAACTTTCCGACGAAGACGTGCTCTATGAGGTCTCGCGCACACAGGACTACCTTTCGGAACTTTTGGGGGAAGACGAATATCTTGTCCGCGTGCCCTACGGCGCGATTAACGAGCGCGTGCAGGGACTCATCCAGGTTCCCGTTATCATGTGGTCGGTAGATCCGACGAGCGGGCGCGTCATGTCGTCCGACCGGATGCGCGACGGAATTGTCAGCACCGCGCACGATGGGGCAATTATCCTCATGCACGATACCTCCCGCGCAAATCTGACGGCCTCGATTGAAGCGATTGATATCCTGCTCGCCGAAGGATATACGTTTGTGACGGTAAATGAACTTTTTGAGATCAAAGGCGCCGTTCCCGCCAGCGGCTCCATTTATTATAAGCTCTCAGGGGAAAATGTCGGCGCATTTTTTGACGAAAGCCGCCTGGAAACGCACTGGGCGTATGACGCGATCTGCTTTGTGCAGGACGCCGGTATCATGGAGGGGGATGAACGCGGATTCCGGCCCGACTGGGGTATGACGCGCGCGGAAGCCGTCACCGTGCTCTACCGTATGGCGGGGGAGCCGGGCGGATATCCTGCAGCGCCGTTTTCCGACGTGAAAAAAACGGACTGGTATGCCGCCGCAGTTGCATGGGCGGTCCGTGAAGGGATCACGTCCGGTATATCGGAAACACGGTTCGGGGCGGACAGTTATGTGACAAAGGAACAGTTTTATACGCTTTTTGAACGCTATATGGAGAGTATGGACACCGTTTTTGAGGAGCTTCCGGAAGTCGCCGCCCTGCCCGGCGACGAGTCCGTCAGTTCCTGGGCGTACCCCGCAGTCTATCATTTACGCGCTTACGGCTTTCAGTCCGCCGGAGAAACCGCACGCTTTGCGCCAAAGTCCGGCATGACACGCGCAGAAGCTGCGGAAATGATTGCCTGGTTTTTGCAAAAGAACGCTGCGGCGTAAGGATTCTATTTTTTGATATTTTTTAAAAGCCCCCGCTTTTTCTCTGGGAAAAAGCGGGGGCTTCACGCAAAAGGAGCGGTGCGGAAATTGGAAATCCCCCTTGCATAAACCATCCCGGTGTGATATATTTACCGTATCAAAAGACGTTTCTCACACAGGAATGAAGGAGGACAGCTTATGATCAAAGTTGCGATGATCGGCGTTGGCGCGATCAGCGGCATTTATCTCAAGAATCTGACGCTGACGTTTCAGGAGGCGGAGCTCATCGGTGTCTGCGACCTGATCCCGGAGCGTGCGGAAAAGGGCGTGCAGTATGTCCGTGACGAAGTGGAAAAGGGCGCAAAGGCCGTAATTCCGAAGATCTATAAGGACATGTATGAGGCGTTTGACGATCCGGAAGTGGATGTCATTTTAAACCTCACCCGTCCCTATGAGCATTATGAGGTGACAAAGCAGGCGCTTTTGCACGGCAAGCACGTGTTCTCGGAAAAGCCCCTGGCCGTCGATATGGAAGAGGCGGACGAGCTCGTGGAACTTGCCAAGAAAACCGGCCTGCATATGGGCGGCGCGCCGGATACCTTCATGGGCGCCGGGATTCAGACCTGCCGCAAACTCATTGACGACGGCGTCATCGGCGACGTGATCGGCGCCAACTGCGCCATGGTCTGCCACGGCCACGAGACCTGGCATCCGGACCCTGAATTTTATTATAAGCGCGGCGGCGGCCCGATGCTGGACATGGGCCCTTATTACGTCACGGCGCTGGTTCAGCTCATCGGCGAGGCAAAGGGCGTAATGGGGATGACGAAGAAGAGCTTCCCGCAGCGCATCATCACAAGCCAGCCGCACTACGGCGAAGTCGTAGACGTGGATATCGATACCTATCTCGCGGGCAACATTCTCTTCTCCAACGGCGCGATCGCCTCGATTTTCACAACGTTTGACGTATACTACGGACGCGGCGCACAGGCCCGTTTTGAAGTGTACGGCACGAAGGGTACCCTTGTTGTCCCGGATCCGAATACGTTTGGCGGACCGATTCTGCTGCTGCGTCCGGAGGATCAGGCGGCGGCGCCCAAGGTCGACCCGGCTCTGATGCGCAAGGAAGCGCCGAACTTTTATGCCGGCTATAAAGAGATCCCGCTGATGTTTGACTATAACGAAAACTCCCGTGCGCTGGGTCTTTGCGATATGTGTAAGGCCATCGAAACCGGCCGTGACTGGCGCGCCAACTACCAGCAGCAGCACCATGTGCTGGAGATCCTCACGAGCTTCTCGAAGTCCTGCGAAAAGGGCGAGTATATCCCGCTGAAAACAAAGTATTACCGTACCGCGCCCATGCAAAACAATCCCATGCACGGTATTCTGGACTGATTCGCTATACATAAGGAGGAATATAACCATGATGAAAGTGGCTTACACCGGTTGGACCTGGATCAACAACCGTGACCCCGAAGCGGCAAAGCGCCTGCTTGAAAATTCTTTCCGTGAGTGCAAGTTCTTAGGCTATGATTATGTCGAGAATTTTGCCTTTATTCGTGACTACTACGCTGAAAACCCACAGGAGCTTGTTGACCTGACAAAAGCGTGCAACGTCAATCTTGTCAATCTCTATGGTCACTTTACCTTTGATGTGGAAGCGGCTCTGGATACCGCAAAAAAGCAGGTCAAGTTCCTGGCCGACGTCGGCGGCAAGTGGTATAACTGCCAGAACGCCGGTTTTGGTGACGACGGCGCGCCCGAGCGTCCGACCAACCCGGAAATGATCGACAAAATGTGCTACATTGCCAACACGCTCGGCGAGTACGCCAAATCTCTCGGTGTGACGGTTTGCTTCCATCCGCACTATGGCACCTGCGTCTTCTCGCAGTCCGATATCGACTATTTTGCCGAGCATACGAACCCTGCGTACGTCTCCTTCTGCTTCGACACGGCGCATACGACGCTGGCCGGCATCGATCCTGTCGCGCTGATTCATCAATATGGCAGCCGTATCGGCTACATGCACTTAAAAGACGTCGACACTTATGCGCTCTCAAAAGCCGAGGGCCGCGCCAAGATGGCGTCCTTCCGCGCCCTGGGCCACGGTACCGTCAACTTCCCGGCGGTCAAGGCCGCGCTGGAAGAAGAGGGCTATGACGGCGTTCTGTGCGTCGAGCTCGACCGTCCGGAAGTCTGCAACTTCCATTCCGCAGAAGTCTCCCGCATTTATATCCGCGACGTGCTGGGACTGTAAACCCAAAAACAGGCAAATGAAAATGGGGCTGTTTCCAGCCCCATTTTCGTATCGAAAAAACGAGGTGCATATGGAAAAAACACGGATCGCCTTTGTGGGCGTTGGCAACATTTCCGGCATTTATCTGAAAAATCTGACGACAACCTTCGCAAACGAGGTGGAGATTGCGGGCGTCTGCGACCTGATTCCGGAGCGCGCGCAAAAAGCCGCCGACGAATATGGCGTGCACATTTATCCGACCTATGACGATATTCTGGCGGACGACAGCGTGGAAATCATCCTCAATATCACGCGCCCAAACGAGCATTTTGATATTACCATGGCGGGATTAAAGGCCGGCAAGCACGTATACTCTGAAAAACCGCTTGCCACGGAATTCGAACAGGGCAAGCTGCTTGTCGCCTACGCGCGCGAACATGGTCTATTACTCGGCGGTGCGCCGGATACCTTTTTAGGCGGCGGCATCCAGACCTGCCGCAAACTCATTGACGACGGTTATATCGGCGAACCGGTCTATGCAAACGCCGTGCTACTGGGCTGCGGGCACGAGGTGTGGCACCCCGGTCCCGAGTTTTACTATGAGCGCGGCGGCGGACCAATGCTCGATATGGGTCCCTATTACGTCACGGCGCTGGTAAACCTGCTGGGCCCGGCGGTCTCCGTCATGGGCCGTGCGAAGATCACCTATCCGCAGCGCGTGATCACCAGCCAACCGAATTACGGAAAAATTATCAATGTGGAAGTGCCCACGCACTATAACGGCATCATTGATTTTCAAAACGGCTGCACCGGTTCCATCGTAACGTCCTTTGACGTACAGTACGCAAGAAAAGGGCGCTATATTGAGGTGCTCGGCTCGGAGGGTACGCTCCGCGTGCCGGATCCCAACGATTTCGGCGGCAAAATCGGTCTGCTGCGAGCGGGCGAGAGCGAGTTTATGGAAATCCCGATTGTACGCCCCTATACGGAAAACTCCCGCGGTCTCGGCCTTGCCGATATGGCGCACGCCCTGCGCACAGGCCGCCGTCCCCGTGCAAACTGCGACCAGACCTGCCATGTGCTTGAGATCATGACGGGGATCGAAAAGAGCTCGCGTGAAAACCGCACCATCCGGCTGGAAACAACGTTTACGCGCAGCGAACCCATGAAGTATACAAAGCTTCCCGGTATTCTGGACGACTGAAGCCCGCCGGTGTCCCGTAACGGACAGACATTTTCCGTTACAGGGCAGGCGCAAACATAGAACCCCGGTTGTGTGCCCGTACAAACGGGCGCCTCACAACCGGGGCTTTTCATCCGTTTTGTAAACCGCGCCTCATTTCCCGGCTCTTGCGGCGCCGCTTTCGCAGGACCCGCCGGTACGGCGGCGCCACATGACGTCCGCCGTTTTACGGAACCAGGCATCATTCTCAGGCTGTACGCCCGAAAGCCCGTCCAAAAACCGAACGACATCGCGCAGAGAGCCCTCTATCAGGTTATTTCCGGCAGCGCGGTTCGGCAGTCCGGACTTCGCATCGATGTGGAAGGAATGAATCAGCGTATCAATCGCAATGAGCCGTTCGCCCGGCGTGCGAAGTGTGGGATAATCGCGGTAATATGCCTCAAAATAGCCGCCGGCCTTCCCCTGCCACAAGTCGCGGTGGCGGTAACTGGCGTGATACGCCGCGCGCGTAAGCGTAAAGCCGCACGTTTTACAGGTCAGCATATCATTTTCCGCCGCATCCGGTGGAAAGCGAAGCCGCGCCCGGCACACCGGACAGCAGAGCTCGCCGTGCGCAATCATTACAATCGCCTCACAGCGCAGCCAAAGCGCGATCCCGACTTCCTCCAGAAGGTCCTCGTCAAGCATACCGGAGGCCGAAGATGCGTAGAGTTTGGCGAGCAGACGCGGCTGGAGCTTGGGCGGCCACTTCACTTTGACAGGATCCGTCGCAGGAATCATAGCGCAATCCTCCCTATTCCGACATCATGCCGTCCATATGGCAGCCCGGGGCAGTGCAGTTTGCCTTGTGGCAGCCACATGACATGACGAAACGTTATTTTTATCATAGCACATCCTGTTTTATTTGTCACGCTGTCCTCCTATGGCAAAAACGCAGGATACGCCGCATCGTTTTCCAGATACGGGCCGCGCCTTATACCGGACAGAATTCGACGATATACGAATCCCGTATTCGGGTATTGTCGGGATTACTGGAAAAACCTTTTGCTTTTATGTATTTTTATACGATTTGGACTTGAATTATTCAAATAAATCTGTTAGATTATTCATGTATGCCTACCTACCACGCAATTGGCAGTGTGGATCCTTATGGAGGGTAACAACGTGTCTCAATATCCGGTACTCGACAGGGTCTGCTGCCCTGCTGATTTAAAAAGCCTGGATCCGAAGGAACTTCCTGCGCTCTGTTCGGACATCCGGCAGTTTTTGCTTGACAACATATCGGAGACCGGCGGCCATCTCGCCTCAAATCTTGGGGCGGTAGAGCTGACCGTCGCGCTCCAGCTTGAATATGATACCGCGCACGACCGGCTCGTGTTCGATGTCGGACACCAGTGCTATGTCCACAAGCTGCTCACTTCACGGCGCGCAGGCTTTTCCCGTCTGCGGCAGTTCGGCGGTATGTCCGGTTTCCCAAGGCCGGATGAGAGCGTCCACGACGCTTTTATCGCAGGGCATGCCTCTACGTCCATTTCCGCAGCGACGGGGATGGCGCGAGCCCGTACCCTGCTGGGCGAAGACTATGACGTCGTGGCGGTCATCGGCGACGGCGCGCTCTCGGGCGGTATGGCTTACGAGGCTTTAAATGACGCCGGGCGCAGCGGCGAACCGATGGTTGTTATTTTAAACGACAACGATATGTCTATTTCAAAAAGCGTCGGCGCCATCGCGCAGTATCTGTCGCGCATGCGCCTGCGTCCTGCCTATTCCCACACAAAGCAGGCGGTTAAGAGCCTGTTTTACAAGCTCCCGGGCGGACGCGGGCTTGTGCGCTGGACGCACGACCTCAAGCAGCGCTTCAAATATCTTCTGCTCCCGGGCACCATTTTCGAAGATATGGGGTTTCTCTACATTGGTCCGGCGGACGGGCACGACGTAGAGGGAATCCGGCGCCTGATCCGCTATGCGAAAGAGCAGGCCTGTCCGGCGCTGATTCATCTCAAGACCGTCAAGGGCAAGGGCTACCGCTTTTCTCAGGAGCGTCCGGACGCTTTTCATGGCACCTCGAGCTTTGATATGGCAACCGGAAAGCCCGTTGCGGTAAGCCGCGCAAACTTTTCGGACGTATTCGGCGCCGAGCTGGTTGCGCTCGCGGCACAAAACCCCCGTGTCTGCGCAATTACGGCGGCCATGACCGCCGGTACCGGGCTTTCAGAATTTGCCGGCCGTTTCCCGGCACGGTTTGTAGACGTCGGCATTGCGGAGGAACATGCCGTCACAATGGCGGCGGGCATGGCAAAGCAGGGCATGATCCCCGTGGTCGCCATCTATTCTACGTTTTTACAGCGCGCTTACGACCAAATCATTCATGACGTGTCAATCGACCCGCTCCACATCGTGTTTGCCATTGACCGCGCCGGGATTTCCGGCGAGGATGGCGAAACGCATCAGGGTCTTTTTGACGCGGCGTTTCTCGCAACCATCCCGCATATGACGGTGCTGTGTCCTGCAAACGAACGGGAGCTGCGCGCCGCGCTGCGCCGCGCAGTGGAAGAGGAGACCGGACCGGTCGCCATCCGCTATCCCAAAGGCAGTTCCGGCGCCATGCGGGAAAACCATATGTCGGAGCCGGCAACGCTTTTGCGCCGTGATGAGGGCGCGCGCGTCACGCTCGTGTCCTACGGCGTGCTGATCAACCATACGCTGGATGCCGCGCAGTTGCTTGCCGCGCAGGGGATCAGGTGCGAAGTCGTCAAGTTAAACGAAATCAAGCCGCTGCCGGTTGCGGCAGTCCGCCGGTCTGCGGAACGTACGGGCCTGTGCGTGGTGATAGAGGACACCGTAAGCGAAGGCTGCGTGGGGCAGCGGCTTGCGCCTTCCCTGCCGGGCGTACGGATGCTTCTGTGTAATGCGGGAGACGCTTTTCTGCGCTGCGGGAAAATTTCGGAGTTGCAAAATCTGCTTGGGCTGGATGCCGCAGGCATCGCCGGCCGCGTAGCGGCAGAGATGAAAATAGAGAAAACGGGAGAAGTCGTATGAGTGAGTTTTTAGAGGCCTGCATGGTGGTGTCCTTCGGCATTTCGTGGCCCATGAACATTATCAAATCCGTACGTACGCGCTCGGCAAAGGGAAAAAGCCTGCCTTTTCTGCTGTTTATTTTTGCAGGTTATATCTGCGGCATCGCCTCAAAACTGATTTCCGGAAATATCACCTATGTGTTTGTTTTTTATGTGTTAAACCTGCTCATGGTAGGCACAGACATCATTCTTTACTTTAGAAACCGCCGTCTGGACGCCCAGCGCGCCGCAGCCGGGGAAAGGGTGTAATATGCCGTTTTTCCAGGCAGTTATCTATGTATCGCACCGCCCGGGATGCGCGGCGGTGGCGCTCGACTGCGCGCGCGTTCTCGCGGCGCACGGCGTACGCGCGACGGCTCCTGTTGAATACTGTGCCAGGGAGGCGCGCGCAGCCCTTCAGGCACAGCCGGAAGAAGCGGCGCTTTGCGGGGCGGATGTGGCCATCGTCGTCGGCGGGGACGGTTCCATCCTGCGCGCGGCGCGCGCGGCTGCCCCGCGCGGAATCCCGATCCTCGGCGTAAACATGGGGCGCGTCGGCTTTATGTCGGAGCTGGAGCCGTCCGAGTTGGAAGCGATCGGCGCCATGTGCCGGGGCGAATATGATATGGAAGAGCGTATGATGCTGCGCACGACAGTCCGGCGCGGAAACGAAACGCTGCTTGACGCGCATTCGCTAAACGACATGACGGTCAACCGCGCGGAAAACCATAAACTGATTGAGCTTGGCATCTGGAGCGACGCGCAGTTTATTTCCAAATTCCGCGCCGACGGCGTCATTGTGGCGACCCCGACCGGATCCACGGCATACTCCATGTCGGCGGGCGGTCCCATCCTGGAACCGACGCTCCACAATCTGACCATTACCCCGATCTGTGCGCAGGGGCTCTATGCGAAATCGTTTGTGCTGGCGCCGAACCGCAGGGTAAGCATCCAAATCGCAGACGGTCACCGCGGCGCAATTCTCACGCCGGACGGGCAGGAAGGCGTACGTGTGTCGGCGGGAGACGAGATCATTGTTTCTCAGTCGCCCTATGTCACGCGGCTCATCCGCATCAAGGGCAGAAGCGTTTATGAAATCATCCGTGACAAGCTTAATTTTGATTATACTGATTATTAAGGAGGCTATGTATGAAGTTTCAGCGCCAGTCAAAAATCCTGGAACTCATTGAGAAGGAGCAGATTGACACACAGGAAGACCTCTCCCGACGTTTGAAAGAGTGGGGGTTTTCCACAACGCAGGCAACCATCTCGCGCGATATCAAGGAACTGCGCCTTGTGAAAGTCATGACGCCGGACGGTACCTATAAATATGCCTCCGCCGCAAGCGAAAACGAGGCCGGCATGATGGGCCGCATCCGTAACATCTTTAAAGAGAGCGTGGTCGCCATCAACAGCGCGCAGAACATCGTGGTCATTAAAACGCTGCCAGGTCTCGGTTCCGCAGCGGGCTATGCCGTGGATGCGCTGCGCCAGCCGGATATTGTCGGCTCCATCGCCGGCGACGATACGGTGTTTGTCGTCATGTCCTCTACGGAAAAAGCGGAGACGTTCCGGGAGGAAGCGCGTTCGCTTCTCAGCTGACTGGCCTGAAAGAAGGGGGTTTCTATGCTCTCAGCGCTCCATATTGAAAATATTGCCGTCGTCGAATCCGCAGATATTGCATTCGACGAGGGGTTTAACGTATTAACCGGCGAGACCGGCGCGGGAAAGTCGATCGTTGTGGACTCGATCGGCGCGGTGCTGGGCGCCAGAACCAGCCGTGATCTGGTACGCAGCGGTGCCGGGCGCGCTTCGGTGACGGCGCTGTTTTGCGATCTCTCGCCGGAATCGCTTGCCGCGCTTTCGGCGCTTGGCGTTGCGCCGGACGAGGACGGATGCCTGCTCGTTACGCGTGAAATTTCGGCCGACGGGCGCGGCGTCTGCCGGGTGGGCGGCCGTCCGGCAACGGCGGCGATCCTGCGCGGCATGGCGCCATATCTCATCAACATCCACGGCCAGCATGACAGCCAGCAGCTGTTAGACGACGCGGCGCACATCCGCTATCTCGATGCGTTCGCGCATGCGGACGGGGCGCTTGCCGCTTACCAGGAGGCCTATACGGCCTGGCAAAAAACACAAAAGGAAATAGAAAAGCTCTCCATGGACGGTGCGGAAAAAGCGCGCCGTATGGATATGCTGCGCTATCAAATCGCGCAGCTGGAACGCGCCAATTTGCGCGAGGGGGAAGACGACGAACTGGAGGCGCGCCGAAAACTTCTGGCCAACGCCGAGCATATTACGCAGGCAGTCGCCGAGGCGACGGATGCCCTCTACGGAGAAGAAGACGGGAGCGGCGCCGTCGCGGCAGTTTTTGCGGCGGCACGTGCGGTGGAACGCGCCGCGCGGTACGACGAAACGCTGGCGCCGCATGCGGCGGAACTCTCCGATCTCGCCTATCGGCTGGAAGATACCGCCCGCGAGGTAATGGCCGCGGGCGACGGCCTGGGTTACTCCCAGCGCGAACTTGATGAGATCCAGTCTCGGCTGGATGTGATTTCCCGGCTCTCCAAACGTTACGGCGGGACGGTCGCGGACATGCTTGCCTATCTGGACAAATGCCGCGCGGAACTTGACCAGATGGAGTATGCCGACGACCGCATCGGACATCTGGAAAAGCAGGCCGAGAAGCAGTACGGCGCGGCGCTCTCGCTTGCCGAGTCGCTTTCTGCCTGCCGCGCCGGCGCCGCGCGGGAACTGGAGTCGCGTATCCGCGCGGAGCTTTCCTATCTCGATATGCCGCGCGCCCGCTTTGAAATCCGCCTGACGCGGCCTGAAGGCGAACGTCCGGCGCTGGGGCCCGGCGGACTTGACCGCGCGGTGTTTCTCATCTCCGTCAATGCCGGGGAGGAGCCGAAGCCGCTCTCCCGCGTGGCGTCCGGCGGCGAGCTGTCGCGTGTGATGCTGGCGCTCAAAAACGTTCTGGCCGAAGGCGACGGCGTACGTACGCTCGTCTTTGACGAAGTGGATACCGGCATTTCCGGACGCGCCGCGCAAAAGGTGGCGCGCAAGCTGGCCGAACTCTCACGCGGGCGCCAGGTGCTGTGCGTCACGCATCTGACGCAGATTGCCGCGATGGCCGACCGGCAGCTTCTGATTGAAAAGGCGGAGCGGGACGGACGTGCGTACACAAAGATTACGCCGCTTACTCCGGAGGGGCGCGTAAGAGAGCTTGCACGCATCAGCGCGGGCGAGACCGTCACGGAAGCGACCCTTGCTGCGGCGCGCGAAATGCTCGCGGAGGCCGAAGCCTATAAACATACGCTTGAATCTTCACACTGAGGAGTTTCCATACATGGATCAGAAAAACATCCGCAATTTCTCCATCATTGCGCATATCGACCACGGGAAGTCCACGCTGGCCGACCGGCTTCTGGAATTGACCGGCGCCGTGGAAAAACGCAATATGGAAAGTCAGCTTCTGGACAATATGGAGCTGGAACGCGAGCGCGGCATTACGATTAAGGCCCGCGCGGTGCGTCTGGATTACAAGGCCGACGACGGCCAGACCTACTACTTTAACCTGATCGATACGCCCGGCCACGTGGACTTCAACTACGAGGTCAGCCGTTCCCTTGCCGCGTGCGAGGGTGCGGTGCTCGTTGTGGACGCGTCACAGGGCGTGGAAGCGCAGACGCTTGCCAATACCTACCTCGCCATTGAAAACAATCTCGAGATTGTTCCGGTCATCAACAAAATCGACCTCCCCGCCGCCGATCCGGAACGGGTGAAACAGGAAATTGAGGATATCATCGGCATCGTGGCGGAAGACGCACCGGAGATCTCCGCAAAGAACAACATCAATATCCATGCGGTGCCCGAACGCATTGTGCGCGATATCCCGCCGCCCGACGGTGATCCGGACGCGCCGCTGCGTGCGCTGATCTTTGACAGTCAGTACGACAGCTATCGCGGCGTTATCGTCTATATCCGTGTGATGGAGGGCACCCTTCGCGCAGGCGATACGGTGCTCATGATGGCGACCGGTGCAAAGTTTGAGGTCGTGGAAGCCGGGTATATGCGCGCCTTATCCCTGGAACCGGCGGAATGCCTGTCCGCCGGCGAGGTCGGCTATTTTACGGCGAGCATCAAATCCCTCGGCGATACGCACGTGGGCGATACCGTCACTCTGGCCGCACGGCCTGCGGCGGAGGCTCTGCCCGGTTACCGTAAGGTACAGTCGATGGTCTATTCCGGCGTCTATCCCGCCGACGGCGCGCGTTACGACGACCTGCACGACGCGCTGGACAAGCTCGTCCTAAACGACGCCTCGCTCTCCTATGAACCGGAAACCTCCACGGCGCTCGGCTTTGGGTTCCGCTGCGGTTTTTTGGGCCTGCTCCATATGGAGATTATCATAGAGCGTATCGAGCGGGAGTTCAATATCGATCTGATCACAACGGCGCCCAGCGTCGTTTACCGCGTGCATTTGACAAACGGCGAGGAACAGGTGGTGGACAATCCCCTGAAATTTCCCGATCCCGCCGTCATCGATTACGCAGAGGAGCCGTTTGTCAAGGCAAATATTATGACGCCGACCGACTATGTCGGCAATATCATGGAGCTGTGCCAGCAGCGCCGCGGCGTGTTCCGCGACATGACCTATCTTGACAAAACGCGCGTAGAAATTCATTATGAGCTGCCGCTCAACGAGATCATCTACGATTTCTTTGACGCGCTCAAGTCCCGCACGCGCGGGTACGCGTCGCTGGACTATGAGTTCTTGGGCTATCAGAAGAGCGACCTTGTCAAGCTGGACATCATGTTAAACGGCGAAATCGTAGACGCGCTCTCTTTCATTGTATTCCGCGACGAGGCCTATCCGCGCGCGCGCCGGATCTGTGAAAAACTCAAGGAAAACATCCCCCGCCAGCTCTTTGAGATCCCGGTGCAGGCGTGCATCGGCGGCAAGATCATTGCGCGCGAGACCGTGAAGGCCATGCGCAAGGACGTTTTGGCCAAGTGCTACGGCGGCGATATCACGCGGAAAAAGAAGCTCCTGGAAAAACAGAAGGAAGGCAAAAAGAAAATGCGCTCGCTCGGCTCCGTCGACGTACCGCATGAGGCCTTCATGGCGGTGCTGAAATTTGATGAATAACCTTGGTATCTATATTCACGTGCCGTTTTGTGTGAAAAAATGCGCGTACTGTGACTTTTACTCCGCGCCCGGCACACCGGATCTTATGGACGCCTACGCGGACGCGCTTGCCGCGCACATCCGCGCGTCCGGCGGCGGACAGCGCCGGACGGCGGATACCGTCTATTTCGGCGGCGGTACGCCCACAGTGCTCGGCGTTCGGGGGCTTGTACATGTGCTCGCCGCCGTGCGCGACACGTTTGCACTGACTCCGGACGCAGAAATCACACTCGAGGCGAACCCCGGCGATCTCTGCCTCCGCCCTGCCGACGGCGGCGAAAACATGATTCTGCCGCTGGCGGTCCTGTATGCCGCGGGATTTAACCGGCTCTCCTTCGGCGTGCAGTCGTCGCAGGATGCGGAGCTCGCCCTGCTTGGGCGGCGGCACAGGTTTGAGGACGCCCGCCGCGCCGTTCTTGCCGCGCGCTGCGTGGGGTTCGAGAATCTGACGCTCGACCTCATGTACGGCCTGCCGGGACAGGACATGGACCGCTGGGAGCAGAGCGTGCGGGATATCCTGGCGCTCGCGCCGGAACACATCTCCTGCTATGCCCTGAAGCTGGAGGCCGGTACGCCGCTCTACGCGCGCCGTGACGAGCTGCCGGACGACGAAACGTGCCTTGCGCAGTATCTTTACGCCGTGGAAGCGTTTACAGCGGCAGGGTACCGGCAATATGAAATTTCAAATTTTGCGCGGGATGGTTTTGAATCCCGCCATAACAGCAAATATTGGACCGGCGCGCCGTATCTGGGGTTTGGCCCGTCCGCGCACTCCTACGAAAACGGCGTGCGCTGGGCATGGGCGGACGATACCGCCGCCTATACGCGCGGCGTGTACCGCGAAAAAGAGCGCCTGACGCTCACCGCGCGCGACAGGCTGGAAGAGGAGATCATGCTCGCTCTGCGCACGACGCGCGGTCTGGACCCCGCCACCCTCCCGGAGAATCTCCGCGAGGATACGGCGGCCGTGCTGGAAAAATACGCGCCTTATGGTCTGGTGCGGCGGGAAGGTCCCCGTTTTGTCCTGACGCCGCGCGGCATGTTTGTCTCAAACGCGATCATTTCTGAATTATTCGGGCTTATTCCCGACTGAAGGAGGACTCCCCATGAGAGCAGTCATTACTGTCATCGGTCATGATACCGTAGGTATCATCGCCAAAACGTCCGCCGTGCTTTCACGGCACAACGTCAATATTCTGGACATTACGCAAAGCGTCATGGGCGACATCTTTGCCATGGTAATGTTTGCGGATATCTCCGCGTGCAGCGTCCCGTTCCGCGATCTGCAAAACGAGCTGGAGGCCCTGGGCGCCGAGATCGGCGTACAGATCAGCGCAGTGCATGAAGACATTTTCAACGCCATGCATACGGTGTAAGGAGCAAAAACGATGATTAGTACGGGAGATATTTTAGAGACCATCCAGATGATCCGGGAGGAGCACTTGGATATCCGCACCATTACGATGGGCATTTCCCTGCGCGACTGTGCCGCGGAGGATATAAACCGCCTCTGCCAGCGTATTTACGACAAGATCACCCGCACGGCGGAAAATCTTGTCCGCACGGGCGAGGATATCGAGCGGGATTTCGGCATTCCCATCATCAATAAGCGCATTTCCGTCACGCCCATCGCCATCGTGGCGGACGCCTGCCGCGCGCAGGACTATACGCCCATTGCAAAAACCCTTGACCGTGCGGCTGCGGAGACGGGCGTAAACTTTATCGGCGGGTTTTCTGCGCTGGTACATAAGGGTTTCACCCCCGGCGACCGCACCCTGATTGATTCCATTCCGGAGGCGCTGGCTGTGACCGAGCGCGTCTGTTCCTCCGTCAACGTTGCGACAACCAAGGCCGGCATCAATATGGACGCCGTGGCCATGATGGGCGGCGTGATCAAAAAAGCGGCGTATTTGACGCGCGAGCGCGACTCCATCGGACCGGCGAAGCTCGTAGTGTTTGCAAATGTGCCGGAGGACAATCCCTTCATGGCCGGCGCGTTCCACGGCGTCGGCGAGCCGGACTGCGCGATTAACGTCGGCGTATCCGGCCCCGGCGTTGTGCGTTCTGCGATTGCGCGCGCGGGGGACTGTTCGCTGGCGGAGCTCTCCGAAATCATCAAGCGCACGGCGTTTAAGATCACGCGCGTGGGCCAGCTTGTGGCAAACGAGGCTTCGGCGCGTCTTGGCGTGCCGTTTGGCATCGTAGACCTCTCCCTTGCGCCGACGCCGGAGATCGGCGACAGCGTTGCGCACATTCTGGAGGAGATGGGCCTGGAGTGCTGCGGCGGCCCGGGCACTACGGCCGCGCTTGCCATGCTCAACGACGCCGTGAAAAAGGGCGGCGTGATGGCGTCGAGCCAGGTCGGCGGATTGTCCGGCGCATTCATCCCGGTCAGCGAGGACGCCGGCATGATCGACGCGGTGCGCGCAGGCGTGCTGCATCTGGATAAGCTCGAGGCCATGACGGCAGTCTGCTCCGTCGGGCTTGATATGATCGCCATTCCCGGCGACACGAGCGAAGAGACGATTTGCGCCATTATCGCAGACGAAATTTCCATCGGTGTTGCCAACAATAAGACGACGGCCTGCCGCCTGATTCCGGCCTATGGCTGCAAAGTGGGCGATGAGGTGGAATTCGGCGGGCTTTTGGGTTCCGCCCCGGTGATGGAAGTAGGGCGTACCTCTCCGGCGCGTTTCATTGCGCGCGGCGGGCGTATTCCCGCGCCGATTCACAGCCTGCGAAACTAGAGAAAACTGCACCGAAACAAAAAACGGGTGCGAGCGCCTTCCTGCTCTCGCGCCCGTTTTCCCAAGGTGGGCTACTGATGTCATAAATTCGCCGCAATGAAAAAACGACTCCTATCCTAAGAAAAGGATGGGAGTCGCTTGCTATCATTTCGATCAAAACTGCACGGCGCTTTCAAATAATAGAGGATGAGTCCATAACGGTAATTGATCTGGCTGCCAAAATCGCAGTTTACGGCAGTCAGGACAACTGCTCCGCCCCCTCAGGCGCCCGCGAAAAACGCGTGCGCTTCCCGCACGACGCGCACGGCCTCGGCTGGGATGTCCGGAATACCCACACTGTCGCCCTTTTCCAGCACCATCAAAAATTCGATGTTGCCCTCGGGCCCCGTGATCGGCGAAAAATCCAGCGCCCGTACCGAAAATCCCAGCGCCGCGGCAAACCCGGCGGTTCCTGCGAGCACATCGGTATGCACCGCCGCATCGCGCACCACGCCGTTTTTTCCGACACGTCCGCGGCCCGCCTCAAACTGAGGCTTCACGAGAATCACGGCCTGCGCGCCAGACCGGAGGCAGGGATACATGGCGGGGAGAATCAGCCGCACGGAAATGAACGACACATCCGTGGCGGCAAAGTCAAGCGGCGCAGGGAACCATGCGGGCGTCATCTCCCGCGCATTCGTCTGCTCCATCACCGTGACACGCGGGTCGGCGCGCAAAGACGGCGCAAGCTGATCCGTACCGACGTCGATGGCCCAGACGTGCGCCGCGCCGCATTGCAGCATACAGTCGGTAAACCCGCCTGTAGACGCGCCGACGTCCGCAGCGCTGCACCCCGCCAGGTCGAGCGCATAGCGCTGCACGGCCTTCTGGAGCTTGAAACCGCCCCGGCTGACAAAGGGCAGGACGGCGCCGTCTGCAAGGACAAGCGCGGCGTTTTCGTCCAAAAGCGCGGCGGGTTTGGTTACAGGCCGTCCGTTTGCCGTCACCTGTCCGGCGCGAATCAGCGCCTGCGCACGCTCGCGGCTGGGGGCAAGGCCCTGCGCGACAAGCAGCAGGTCGGCACGTCGTTTTTCCATTACGATATCCTCCCGGGAAACGTTTTATTTGCGCCAGAGCTGCTCTGCGGCGCAGTCAAGCATGGCGCGCACGGCGGGCTGCGGCTCTCCGCTCATCGCAGGCACATCGCGGAATTCCATCATACGGGGAGCCGCCGCCGTATAGGGCTCCCAGGCAGGCAACGCCGCGCCGTCCATACCCATGCCGTTGGGATCGCCGGTTTTTGCGAAGTTCGTCCAGTAGTCGCAGACCTGGCGCGCGAGTTCGTAATGCGCGCCGGTAAAGGGCCGCCAGGAGATTCCGAGCGTATTAAACACGAACCACAGCTCTGCGGAGTGGAACGTGCCCGCGTCGTCGCCGGGCATATCGGCGGCAAATTCGTAAAAATAGGCAGGTAAGCCGGAATCCGCCGCGCGCATCGCAAGAAGCTCCAGCCCGAAATGCTGGCCGTTCATCCTGCAATTTTTGCGTACCTCCGCCATATCGCCCGACGCCGCGCCGGAGAGCGACAGGATTTCGTCCGCATGTTCCGGGAAGCGCTCGCGCACCATAGCCTCAAACGCGGCAACGGTGTCGCCGAGGGAGAACGCGCCGATATCGTCCTTCGTATAGCCGCACAAAAGCGGTACCGGCAGACGTTCGCCGCGCACCAGACGGCCGTTTGGATCATCCGGGACAAAGTGCCCGTCGATTGACACGCCCCAGCGGAACTTTGCGCAGAACTCCACACCCTTTCGCCGGATCGTCTCACCCGGCAGGGCGCGCGCCTCGGCAAGCGTCTTGACGCCGAGGTATGCAAAGAACGCCTCGCCGCCGCGCTCTGCCTCCGCGAGCGTGGGATAGTGGCTCATGGCGCCGCCGCCGATGCCGCCGCCGGACTGGTTGATGGCGCGGTGGAAAGCGCCGGGGGCGTTTAAAGGCGTCGTGAGCTGGAAGAGGACGCTGCGGCCGCCGGCAGATTGGCCAAAGATTGTGATGTTGTCCGGGTCGCCGCCAAAGGCGGCAATGTTGCGCTTTACCCAGTCGAGCGCAGCCTTCTGATCGTAAAGGCCAAAATTGGTGCAGCCGACGCCGCCCGTCTCGGCGGTCAGTTCCGGATGCGCAAGGAAACCGAGGGCGCTCACGCGGTATGGGATTGATACCAATACGACGCCGCGGCGCGCAATCTGCATCCCATCAAATTCCGGTTCAAAGGTATAGCCGCACTGCATACCGCCGCCGTGAATCCAGATCATGACCGGAAGCCGCTCATCCGCGCTGCGCGCAGGGGTCCAGACATTCAGATACAGGCAGTCCTCGCTCATGGCAAAACCGGCCGACCAGAACTCTTTTACATACATATTTTCAAAATCCACGCCCGGAATCTGCTGAAGCGCGGCAGGCGCGTATGTATAACAGTCGCGCACGCCCTCCCAATTTTGGGCCGGCTGCGGGACGCGCCAGCGGTTCTCTCCAACCGGCGGCGCTGCAAAGGGGATACCCTTGTAAACTGTAATGAGCGGGTCGGCGGCAGGCAGGCCGCGCACCATACCGTTTTCTGTCCTTGTTACGCGAAGCATAGAAATGTTCCTCCTTATTTTTTCTTTATCTTATCATAAGAAAAAAGCTGCGTCCATCAAAACGTAGCTTTTTCATGATGGAAGGCGTCAACGTGCGCACCACGCCGCGGCATTTTTCAACAGGCGTACATACGCCGGGATCTGAAGCTGCTCCCGTGCGTGCCCGGGCGTAGCCGCGCAGACGCGGCCCTTGCCGTATTCATGAACCCACACGCCCGGCTGCCGTCCGTTTTCCGACGTCGTGTAGCCCAGCACCGTCGTTTCGGCGTCCGGCATCATCTCCATCTGATAGTGTTCATCCATAGGGATGAGGAACTCCTCCACGCCCTCCGTAATCGGGTGCCCCGGGACCGGTGTAACCGTAACAGGGCAGGGACGCGGATGTCCCAGGAAGAAGGCGCGCAGAATCTGCGTGGTAATCAAATGATCGCGCGGGATATCCGCAATGCCGCAGTGGATTGCAAGGAACCCCATGCCCTCCTCCCGGATATACCGGTCCAGCACGGCGGTCCAGGCATCATCGCACCAGATCGGAGTCGGAATCTGGTCATTTTCAATGACGTCTTTGAAGGAGACAAAGAGGTCCGGGCTGGGGTTGCGGGCAGGAAGCGCGTCCGGATCCTGCGCCACCTCCACGTCCCACATATCCTGCGGGAAAAGGAGCGGAAGCGCCGGTTCGATGGTTTCGCGGCGGTGCCAGTAGTCGTCCAACAGCACGAGAACGGTTTTCTTCATAAAGGATCCTCCATCTTCACTTCTGTACGTAGAAACCATTCGGTCTCTTTCGCGTTATTTCCGCCAGAGTTTCTTTGCCGCCGCTTCATAGAGGAACCGGATCGCCGGCGTCAGGTCGGCGGGGTCCATTTCGGATTTCTCGCGGAACGTGATGCCGCGGGAAATGTCGCCCATGAAGGGCTGCCAGGCCGGCATGGGCGAACCGTCGGCGTCCGGGCCGTTCGGGTTGCCGGTTTTGGCGAAGTTCGTCCAGTAGTTGCACATCTGGCGCGCCAGGTCATAGTGCTTGCCCGTGAAGGGACGCCAGCACTTGGCAAGCGTTTCAAACATGAACCACAGCTCGGAGGAATGGAACGCGCCGGCGTTGTCGCCGCCGGGCATTTCGGGTCCGAAGGAGTAGAAGTAAACCGGCAGTCCCGCGTCCGCCGCGCGCATGGAGAAGAGCCGCGCGCCAAAGGCCGAGCCGTTCACTTTCGCGTTTGCCATCACCTGCTGTTCGTCCAATCTGCCCTTGCCGCACAGCTTCAAAAATTCCGCCGCCGCGTCGCCCAGGCGCTCGTTCACCTGTGCTTCGAACTCCTCATAGGTCTTTGCGGGGAATACATCGGTAAATTCATCGTCCGTATTGCCGATCATGACCGGAATTTGCAGCCGGCGGTTATCGCAGAGCATCTGGTTCGGCTGATCCGGGAGGAAAGTGCCGTCCACGCACAGGCCCCAGCGATGGATGCCCGCGTTGCGGAACGCGCTCGCCTTATCGCGCAGCGTCTCCGCGTCGATGGCGCGCGCCTCCTCGAGCGTTTTCACGCCGAGATATTCAAAGAATTTCACACCCGCTTCCTCCGCCTCGGCAAGTGTCGGATACCCGTGCGCCGCAGCGCCCGTGCCGAAGCTGATGCCGCCGCCGGACTGCGAAATGGCGTGCGTAATGCCGTTATTCTGGTTTAAGGGCGTGATAATCTGGCAAAGGGTGCTGCGTCCGCCGGCAGACTGACCGAATACCGTGATATTATTCGGATCGCCGCCGAAATTCGCGATATTACGGCGCACCCAGTCGATTCCGGCCTTCTGGTCGTAAAGACCGAAGTTTGCGCAGTTCACGCCGCCGTTTTCAGCCGTGATTTCCGGATGCGCAAGGAAGCCAAATGCGTTTAAGCGGTAATTGACGCTGACAAGCACGACGCCACGGCGTGCGATGCGCTCGCCGTCAAATTCCATTTCGGAAGGATGACCCCAGTTGAGGCCGCCGCCGTAAATCCACACCATAACGGGGAGGCGCTCGCCGGCCGATTTTGCAGGCGTCCAGACGTTTAACTGGAGGCAGTCCTCGCTCATAACGGCCATTTCGTCACGCGCGGGGTCGTTATGCCATTCCTTATCATAAAAACCGTTGCCGCTCGGGACATCCTGCATGGCAATGGCGCCGAACCGGAAACAGTCGCGTACGCCTTCCCAGTTCTCGGCAGGCTGCGGCACGCGCCAGCGATTTTTCCCAACCGGCGGCGCCGCAAAGGGGATACCCTTGAACGCGGTGATAAATGTATCAGCGGCAGGGATGCCGCGGACCAGTCCGTTTTCGGTTTTTGCTACACGAAGCATAAATTTGACCCTTCCTTTTCTCTATAATTTGTTTAAGTTTATGATACCGCCTCTTGCGCCGCTTGTCAATGGACAAGAGAGTCAGGATTCCCGCTTTTACATCGTTCTCCCCGTTTGGCTCTTGCCGGAAGCCTGGCGGATGGGTATAATGAAGGTAACGACAAAGAAGGCGCGCGTTCTTTTTCCGGAACGCCGCGCCGGGAAAGGAGCAGTCTCATGGCAGTCACCTACATCAAAGAAGAACTCTCCACCCCCGTCCGCTTCACCTGCGGCGTCCTGGTCGCCGGCGGCGGTACGGCCGGAACCATCGCCGCCATCGCCGCAGCGCGCAACGGCGCAAACGTGATTCTGGTGGAACGGGGCAGCTATCTCGGCGGAACCCTGCTCGACGGCGCGGGCCCGCTGCACAGCTATTTTAACCTCTATAAGGCGTTCCCGGAAGCAGGGAAGATCCAGGTGGTACGCGGCATCGCGTCGGAGCTTGTCGAGCGGATGCAGGCCGCCGGCGGAAGCTACGGACATCTGGAGCAGGAACTCGGCTACAGTTACGATTCCGTCGCCACCATTATCGACCGGGAAATTTACAAAGAGGTCATCTTTGACATGATGGCGGAAGCGGGCGTAAAACTGCTGCTGCACACGGACGTCGCCGCCGTCATCAAAGAGGACGGCGTGGTGCGCGGCGTGATCATCGAGAGCAAATCCGGACGCGAGGCCATTTTGGCCAGATCCGTGATCGACTGTACCGGCGACGGCGACGTGGCCGCGCGCGCCGGCGTCCCCTTCAAAAAATGCCATGAGACGACCTCCGTGGGCTTTCCCTTCGGCATGGCGAACGTGGACTTAAAGCGCATGGAGGCGTTTTTGCAGGAGAAGGGGATCATTTACCAGATCATCCACGCGGACAAGGGCGTGGAGGGGGATGATCTCGTACGGATCGGGTTCCAGCTGCGCGAGCTGCCGGAGTTCCGCGCGTTCATGGAGGAAACCGGCATGTGGGGACCGCTCACCGTCGCGCGCCATCCGGGCGAACTGAGTTACATCAACACGGCAAATCTCCGCGCCGTGGACGGCACGGACGTGGAGGCCCTGACGGAGGCCGAGATCAAGCTGCGCCGTCAGGCCATGACCATGGCCCGGATGTTGAAAACCTATATTCCGGGATTTGAACACGCCTATGTCAGCTGGACGGTGAACGGCGCCGGCGTACGGTATACGCGCTGTATCGAGTGCGAACACGACCTTTCGATTGACGAAATCTTAAACGGCCAGCGGTTTGACGATGAAATCGGGCTTTACGGCTTCCACGACAGCGCGCCGCGCATGATGATCAAAGACGGCAAATATTACGGCATCCCGTACCGCTGCCTCGTTCCGAAAACGGTGGACGGGCTGCTGGTTGCCGGGCGCATGATTACCTCCGACTGGGACGCGCATATGTCCACGCGCAACACGGTCTCCTGCATGGTGCAGGGACAGGCCGCGGGAACGGCGGCGGCCATCGCGGCGGCGGACGGCGTGACGGTGCGGACCGTGGATGTGCCAAAGCTGCAAAGGACGCTGCGTGAACAGGGCGTTTTCTTCGGATAAGGCCGCCGGGCGCCATAAAAGCCTTTACTTGGGGCGGGAAATCTGCTATAATCGGTGTGTGTAGAAGGAATGCTACTTAAAAAATGAGGGTGATACTATGAGAACTGCGGCTGAATTACATGCCATGAAAGTCTTCGCCGAAGAAATCCGTATCGCGACCCTAGAGGAGTTCAATTCCCTGGGTTCCGGTCACGTTGGCGGAGCGATGTCAATTGTGGAAACGCTCGGCGTTTTATACGGCGGCGTGATGAAAATTGATCCGAAAAATCCCCAGTGGGAAGATCGTGACCGTCTGGTGCTCAGTAAGGGGCACGCGGGTCCTGCGCTTTATGCAACGCTTGCCCTGAAAGGCTATTTCCCGAAGGAAATGCTCGGGACGCTCAATAAGCCCGGCACCGATTTGCCGAGCCATGCCGACCGCAACCATACCCCCGGTATCGATATGACGACCGGTTCCCTGGGCCAGGGCGTTTCGACTGCCATGGGCCTTGCGATGGCGGCAAAGGCCATGGACAAAGACTACAAGACCTATCTCATCGTCGGCGACGGCGAATGTAATGAGGGCCAGGTCTGGGAGGGTGCGCAGTTTGCAGCCCATCAGAAGCTGGATAATCTCGTCCTGTTTGTGGACTGGAACAAAAAGCAGCTCGACGGTCTGACCGAAGATATCTCCGGCGCGGCCAATTTTGCGGAGAAGTTTGCCGCGTTTGGCTGGCACGTGCAACAGATCAACGGGCACGACGTGCCGTCGATTGCCGGCGCCATTGACACGGCGCTCTCCGTGAAGGACAAGCCTTCCTGTATTGTGCTCGATACCATTAAGGGCCACGGCTGTACCATTGCTGAGACGGTTGCCGACAACCACAGCATCAGCTTCAAGCCGGAGGTTATGAACGAAGCGATTGAGGCGGCCCGGGCCGTTCTCGAAAAGGTCAAGGCGGAGGTGCTGTAAGATGTATAAGACGTTACCGGAACTTGTAAAAGATAAGCGCGGCGTGCGCGATGTCATCGCCGCTTCGCTTGAGGCGCAGATGGACGCAGATCCCCGTGTCTGCTATCTCGACGCCGACCTGATGAACTGTATCGGCACCCGCAAACTGATGGCAAAATATCCGCGCCGCGCGATTAACTGCGGCATTGCGGAATCCAATATGATCGGCGTGGCTGCCGGCATGAGCGCCGCCGGTATGATTCCCTATGCGCATACCTTTGGTATCTTTGCATCCCGCCGCGTGATGGACCAGGCGTTCCTGTCTGTTGCCTATGCAAAGCTGAACGTCCGCGTGCTCGGCTCCGATCCGGGTGTTACCGCGGCCTTAAACGGCGGCACACACATGCCGTTTGAGGACATGGCGCCTTATCTGGCCATCCCGAAAGCTGTCGCCATTGAAGTTTGCGACTGTGCACAGGCCGCCTCCATCATGGAGCAGGTCAAGGATATGTACGGTCTGATCTATATCCGCTTCATGCGTAAAAATCCCGTTGCCGTGTATCCGGAAGGCACGAAGTTTGAGGTCGGTAAGGGCGCGCTGCTGCGCGACGGCGACGATGTCACCATCATGGCGTCCGGCATTCTGGTTGCCGAGAGCCTGAAGGCCGCCGATATGCTGGCTGCCGAGGGAATTTCCGCACGGGTGATCGATATGTTCACCTGGAAGCCGATTGACGAGGCGCTCATTGAGGAGTCCGCCCGCAAGACCGGCGCGATCGTCACCGCAGAGAACCACAACTATCTCTCCGGACTTGGCGCACAGGTTGCAGAGGTTGTCACGAGCACGTACCCCGTCCCCGTCATGCGTGTGGGCGTGGAGGACGAGTTCGGCGAGGTTGGCCCGGAGGATTATCTCCGTAAGCGCTTTGAGCTGACGGCGGACAAGGTCTATGCCAAGGCAAAGGCTGCAATCGCCATGAAGAAATAAAGCGGGAAACGTGTAAAAGCGCCCGGCGATATCATGAAAGCCCCATTGTGCGTTCGGCACAATGGGGCTTTTTGTACATACCGGCAGATTATGCGGCCCTGCGGCGCGTAATTGCTCTGATAATAAAAAGTGTTGCAACGATCAGAACAACGGCAATCGGCAAAGTAATCCAGGCGTTCTGGATAAAGCCGGTAAAAATATAGCAGACAAACGAGACGGCCGCCACGGTAATGGCATATGGCATCTGCGTCGATACGTGATTAATGTGATCGCAGCGTGCGCCCGCGGAGGACATGATGGTGGTGTCGGAGATCGGGGAGCAGTGGTCGCCGCAGACGGCGCCGGCCAGACAGGCGGAAATGCCGATGTAGAACAGCTCGTTGGAAGCCGGGAACATATTGGTAACAATCGGAATCAGAATGCCGAAAGTGCCCCAGGAGGTACCCGTCGAGAACGAGAGGAAACAGGCAACGACAAAAATCACCGCCGGCAGGAAGGAAGTCAGTCCGGCGGCCGCGCCCTCCATAAGACCTGCGACAAACTCCGCCGAGCCGAGCAAAACGGTCGTATTCTTCAAGGACGTGGCAAAGGTAAGAATCAGAATGGCCGGAACCATGGCAATAAATCCCTTCGGAATGCACGCCATCGCTTCCTTAAAGGTAATCAGTCGCCGGCAGAGCATATAAACAATGGTGATCACCAGCGCGACAAGACTGCCCCACGGTAAGCCGACGGTGGCGTCGGTATCCGCGAACGCATCCACAAAGGAGACGCCGGAAAAATATCCGCCGACATAGATCAGGCCGATGACACAGAACACAATCAGTATAATAATCGGGATCAAAAGATCGCAGACATGCCCGCGAGAAGAGCCCTCCTCGGTTTCCAGAGCGTCATGTTCCCCGCCGGAAGTGAAGAGGTCGTCCTTTTCCACGGCATTTTTCTCATGCCGTGCCATGGGACCGTAATCAAACTTCATCAGCGTCAGGGCAACGATGAAAACCAGCGTGAGCAGAGAATAATAATTGTAGGGGATCGCACGGATAAAGAGGGCAAGGCCGGAATAACCGGTCCCCTCGGAAAACTGCGCCACGGCGGCGGCCCAGGACGAAATGGGCGCGATCATACAGACCGGGGCGGCCGTAGCGTCGATGATATAGGCGAGCTTCGCACGGGAAATCCTGTGAGAGTCGGTGACCGGCATCATCACGGAGCCAACCGTAAGGCAGTTGAAATAGTCGTCAATGAAAATCAACACGCCAAGGACAAAGGCCGCCAACGTGGCGCCGGCACGCGTCTTAATATTCTTTTTTGCCCAGGCGCCAAACGCTGCGGAAGCGCCGGTCTTATTGA
>URVL01000005.1 GCA_900551265.1 uncultured Eubacteriales bacterium
GGCCATTCGTCAACCTTATAATCGTTCAAATCGTCGATTTCCGACGGCATAATGTGGCCGGAGGTCAGCGTAATCTCCGTGAAGTGGATCGGCTTATGGAATACTTCATAACGCTCAAGCACTTCCTGAAGCTTGTCCGCACCCATATAGCCCTGATGCTGATGCGTCTGCAAGCCGATTTCATCAATCGAAACACCGGCGTTTAAGCAGCCGTCGATGAGAATCTGATAGTTCGTAGAAAGGTTAAAATCATTGATGAGGAGTTTGGCATTCGGGTTTGTCTCGCGTGCGGCGTCAAACATCGTTTTGACAGTCTTCACGCGGCCCAGTTCCTGGCAAATGCGGGTAACGGCATTGTCATACTTGTCAAAAATCGGCATAATTACGACTTCGTTGATAACGTCCCACATATCGATCACACCGGCAAAATAACCGACATCACGATGGATTCGCGCGATCTGCTTGCGAAGAATCTCTTCGTTCGAATATTTCATGAGCCAATCTGCGCAGTTCGTATGCCAACAAAGCGGGTGGCCCTTTAAGGTAACGCCATGTTCCTTTAAGAACTTGGCGCCCGCCATCACCTGCTCGTTGCGCGGTTTGCCCTCCTCAGGTTCAAAACCGCCCCAGTAAAAAGGCAGCGTCGCATTATTCATGAGCGCATTCCACTTTTCAAACTTCTGTTCGAAAGCTTCGCGGTTGAGCGGGTCCTTCATCTCTCCGGACGCATAGGGAACGACGTCGAAGATACCGCCGCCGAACAGGAACTCATGCCGCTGCATTTCGACTTTCACCGGTTTCCCGGCGACAGGAGAGCCATCTTTTGCCAAAACGCGGATTTTCTTTTTTCCTAATCTGTGAGAATAATCTTTTGCCATCATGAATCTCCTTTCCTGAAAACACTGTATCGTGTTTTGCGAGTCCACCTTATCACATGCCGGGAGTTCTGTCAATAGCCGCAAAAAAAAGAATCCGCATGAAAAATCGTATGGTTCTCTCAGCCCATCTCCCACCGCACGGCGGCGTTTTTTCAACGCGGGTTCAATGCTGCGACCACGTCAATAATGTCCTCGTGAAACGCCAGTTCCGCCAGTTTGTCATACGGCGTCTCCGCTTTGTTAATCAATATCAGGTGGCGGCCACGGAAATAACGCACATACATGGCTGCCGGATATACGACAAGCGACGTGCCAATTACAAGCATGGTGTCCGCAGCGCGAATCGCATCGAGCGCATGCGAGACCACCGCCTCGTCAAGCGGTTCTTCGTAAAGCACGACGTCCGGCCGGATGAGGCCGCCGCAATCCGGGCAGTGGGGAACGCCGGGCGTCAGAATGGCGTCCATCCCAAAATGCCGTCCGCAGTCCATACAGTAATTGCGCAGCGCGCTGCCATGCAGTTCATATACCTCCCGGCTTCCCGCGGCCTGATGCAGGCCGTCGATGTTCTGCGTCACAACTGCCACGCGCCGCGCGTTCGTCTGTAAAGACGCAAAATATGCATGCGCCGCGTTTGGGCGCGCGTTCGGATAAAGCATCTTCGCCCGGTAAAATTCATAAAAAAGATCCGGATGCGCCGTAAAAAAAGAGTGCGAAATGATTTCCTCCGGCGCGTATGCGCCGGCGCTCGTACGATAAATTCCGTTTTCAGAACGAAAATCCGGGATACCGGAGGGGCAGCTGATTCCCGCGCCGGTAAATACGCACAAAATCCTGCTCCCGTCAATGATCTCCCGCAGACGCATCATCTGTGTCAAAGTCCCGCACCATCCTTTCCTCAGGAAAGCCGCCCCGGCGGCTTTTTCTTTAGTATACGACGAGTCGAAGCATTTTAAAAGCCCATACCTGCGGGGATGGGCTTTTCAGACAACAAACGATTATTTCTTAAAATATCTCTTATTGACGCGGATTGGTTCCTCATACGCCGAGCAGTCGCGCGCAGCAAGGAAGTCGAAGACGGGGCTCAGGTCAAGCCGCGCCTGCTGCGTCAGGTCGTACACCTGCTCCAGCGTGTCGTCTCCCACCGTATAACGCATGGTCAACTTCATGCAGTCGAGGCAAACGTCGTAGTCGATGTCGCACATGCGGCCGTTCTGCTCCCAGCCGTGGAAGCTGCGCGCAGAGCGCATGTCAAGACGCTCGTAAATCTGGTTGTTGCGCTCGATGCTGATGCAGTATTTCTCATTAAAGCTTCCGGCGCCCAGGACGGTGCCGTCGGCCTCGTTATGCTCGGTCGGCATCACATACCCGCGGCCGCAGTCCGCAATGACGTTGCGCCACACCTTGTGCCCATACCCCAACGGGCCATGGCCGTTGCAGATACGGATCGGATCGCCCCAGTTCAGGAAGACGCCCGCGCCGTCGAGACCCAGCATAATGTTCTCCTCTGTGATGAGGTTGTCCGAGTCGTGCTGGTAGAAACCGTGTCCGCCGCCGGAAGTACGCTGCGGAATGGAACCAGTCGGATCCGCGCCGCCATTAATGATAATGTTATGGTCCGTACGGCAGGGAATATCCGTCGCTTCAATAAAGATGGCGCCCATGACCATGCTCTTGCAGTTGACAATGGTATTATAGCAAATGCGCTCGTTGGCATTGGCGTAGTCCGTCCAGATGCCCGGGCCGTAACCGTTATTCGTGATCACATTATAACGGATGAGGCCGTCGTGGACGCCGTGCACCTTGATGGCGCCGGATTCATAGTTATACTCAATGTCGTGCCAGCAGTTGTGGTCGAGGACGTTGCCCTCGAGCAGGATGCCGTAATTCTTTCCAAGACCGGCGATGCCACACACGCCGCAGTAGCTAACATGGTTACGGCGCACGATCATATGGGTCTCGCGCTGGATATCGCTCACGCGCATGGGGGATTCGTTGCCGATGTCGATGCCAAGGCCGTTCGCCCAGCGGACGGTGTTGTCCTCAATGATCCAGTGATGGCCGCAATGAGTGGACAGCGCGCCCTTCTGAGAACCCGGGCAGCCGTTTCCGACGAACTCAAACTCCAGGCCCTTTACACGAATATACCCGAGGCCGTCATGCAGCGGGGAGAAGAGCTGGTCGCGGCAGGTATAGGTGATCTTATGATCGCGGGGATCGCCGTCGTCCTTTAAGCGGATAATAAATTTATAGCCGGAATCCTCGACCCAGTAAGAACCCGGTACCTGAGAAAGCTGATGGCTGAAATTGACCTGTTGCAGCGGTTCGCCGTCTACCATAATTAATCCGCGGCGCTTTAGGAAGGGCTGCCAGTCTTTCTCACGCGGCAGATATTCAAACCAGAACTCACAGCCGCCGAAAGGCTGGCTGGCGCAGTTGACCATGGCAAACGGATTGATCTTATCAAAATCATCCCGTTCAAACGTACCCTGCCAGCACTTTGCATTCTCATCGTAGTCCGTCGTGTAATTATAGTACACGCCCAGGCCGATCGTACGGTATTCGCACTGATCCGTAAACCCGTTTTTATACTCCTTCGCACCGGTCAGGATGACACGCTCGCCGGGAGCGGCTTCGTAGCTGATCATGCTCTTCGGGCAGTTGCCGCCGTTCACCGGGCGGACAAACTCGTCGTACACGCCGCCGCCGATCACGACGCGCTCGCCGGCCTGCAGGACTTCTGCAGCTTTGGAAATGGTGGCAAACGGTGCCTCTGCCGTACCGGGGTTTTCATCGGAGGCCCCCGCGGCTTTCGAGACGTAGTAGGTCCTTGTAAATTCCGTCTCTATATCCCAAAAGGCAAACTGACTGCCATCGGGCAATATGGAATACTGATCATTCTGATAAGTCATAATTCTCCTCCTCAAAAAATAATACCGTATGGTATCTTTGTACCAAAGATACCATACGGTGAAAATTCATTCAAGCATATTTGTGAATCATGCTAATATTTTCAAAAAAGATGTGCGAATGCGGCAAACTCACAGAATAATTAACTCTTTTGGCGCGCGTGTAAAATTCCGGCAGCCGTCCGGCGTCAAAACAACGAAGTCCTCAATGCGCACGCCAAACCTGCCGGGGATGTAAATACCGGGTTCAATCGTCACGACCACGCCCTCAGGCAGCGGATTCGGGTTGGTCGGCTGCGCGCCGAGCCCGTCGTGCACGTCGATGCCCAGGCTGTGACCCAGACTGTGGCCAAAATATTCACCGTATCCCGCCTCCGCGATGATGTCCGCCGCAACACGGTGCAGGTCCGCGCCGATTATTCCCGCATGCGCAGCGGCAATACCCGCCTCCTGCGCGCGCAGGACGGTGTCATACACCTTGCGCTGTTCTTCCGACACATGGCCTACGGCAACCGTTCGCGTCATATCGGAGCAATAACCGCCCCAGAGCGCGCCGAAGTCCATCGTCACAAAGTCTCCGTCGCGGATCTCACGTTCGCCCGGCACACCGTGACAGAGAGAACCGTTTTCTCCGGATACCACAATGGTATCAAAGGAACAGCCCGCAGCGCCGCCCAAGCGCATTTGATAGTCAAGTTCCGCTGCGATGTCGCGCTCGCGCACACCGGGTTTGATATAGTTCAGAATTTTGGTAAACGCGCCCTCTGCGATCCGCTGCGCGGCCTCCATACGGTCAAGCTCGAACGCGTGCTTGCGGTGACGCAAACGCGCGAGCAGTCCGTCCTCCGGTACCAGGCGCGCCGTCAGTTTTTCCGCGTAGGCGCAATACTGCGCATAACTCATGGATTCCGCCTCAAAGGCAAGCGTACCAACGCCCTCTTCGCGGCAAAAATCGTTGATGATGTCCGGATATGTATGTTCCGTAGTGGACATTACAAGCTCAAAGCCCTTTATTTTTGCGCCCGCATCTTCAAAATAACGAAAATCCGTCGCAAACACTGCGCGGCGTGCCGACAAAAGCGCTATGCCCGCCGAAGAATGAAACCCCGTCGCATAAAAACGGTTCTGCGGCGACGTGAGCAAAACGGCGTCATACGGCGCATCCGCCAGCGCGCTGATGATTCCCTTGCAATTTTCTTCAAACATTTCTATTCCCTCCGTTTCCGGCCCACGGCACGCTCCACAGCGCGCTTGAACCTGAAAAAGTAACCGGTTTCCATGACAACCGGCTCTGTCAAAATACACAAAATGCGATCATGCGAGGCCGCCAGCACATCCGTAAAAAGCTGGTCGCCGATTAACGCGATCCGCTCCCGCGGCACGCCAAGCTTCTCCACCGCACGCCGGATACCACGCCCGAACGGCTTTCCGCTCTTATGTACAAAATCCACGCCGAGCGGCCGGCAAAACGCCTCTACCCGGGCAAACGAATTATTCGACACAACGACAACCGGGATACCTGCCTGCCGCATGGAGGCCAGCCACGCCGCACCATCCTCCGTCGGATAGACGGCATCCGGGAGCGCCAGCGTGTTGTCCAGATCGGCAATCACGCCGCACACGCCCATGTCCCGCAAGTATTCCGGCGTCACATCACGGATACCGGCCGCACGGCGGTCCGGCGTCAGTCCATGCGCCAAAGCGCCACCTCCCGTCATAAATACGATGAATACCGCATAAAGATGAAATAAACGTAAATCAGGGTCTGTCAATGCACGACCGGCCTGCAATGGTCAAATCCGGGCAATCCGGGATGGCAGCGCCACCTTAAAAACCGTTTCAGACCCATACACCTCATTGAAACAGGGCCCGGCCTGTCAACCATACAGCACAGGCCCCCTGTGCCTATTATATCACAAACCGGACGTCAGAGAAAGAGGGTTTCGTATGAGAACGGACAGGATTACACTCGCAGTAACGGCCGCGGAAACAGCGGAATGCGCAGGACTCGGCCTGCGTCTTGCGTATCTGGCATACCGGCTCTCGCCGTCCGGTATTCTTCTGAAAAGCAACGCGCTGGGTCCGGTCTCCGGCGGGGTTATGGCTGTGATCGGCGGCATGCCGCGCCTTTCCGATCCTGCCGCGCTTGCAGGCGCCGTAACCGCGGAATGCGGCGCACATGGATATGAAGGCGTTTACCTGGATTTTGACGAACGTACGCCCGCCGCAGAACATCTGATTGAAGTCCTGTCGCCCCGTCTGTCAGAGCGCGGCGTAACGCTTTACACAAATCCCGTACTCGACACCGGCGGCGTTACCGTGCTCTCTACCAGCGAAGTAACCGGCGGATCGTTTGCCCTTTACGTGCGTGAGCTGCACGAACGCTATGAGGAACGCACGGCACTTGAAATGGTCCCCCTGTGTGTTGATTTCACACTACCGTCCAACGGGCGGGGTGAGACCATTACCCAGGAGCGGCTTTTCCAACTCCTGGACAGCGGACTTATGAGCTATTATTCGCGCGAGCTGGCCGCAAAGTATTTTACATACCAGACGTCGGACGGAATGACGCATTTCGTTCTCTACGACGACGCTTACACCATACGGGAAAAGCTGGAGACTGCCGGACGTGAGGGCGCATGTGAAATCTTTCTGCCGTATACGCGCCTGCGCGATGATCTCCCGGATATTCTGGGCGTATAATCTCCTGCTGTGCCGCACATCCTAAATCAGCTGCCGAACCGGCTTTAGGAGGGACTATGCACTACCAGAACGAAAACGAAGAAACGGAGAACCATCCGCAGGAAAGCCAGAAAGATCATCAGGACGGTGCCGTAACCGTAGAAAGCGGTCACGGACTCATCCATTGCATGACGATTATTGGTCAGATCGAAGGGCATACCACGCTGCCAAGCCAGACAAAAGCGACGAAATATGAACATATGATTCCACAGCTTGCCGCCATTGAGGAAAGTCCCGAAATACGCGGGCTTCTGCTGCTTTTAAACACCATAGGCGGAGATGTGGAGGCAGGGCTTGCCCTGGCGGAGTTAATTGCCAGTATGAAGACGCCTACCGCATCGCTGGTGCTCGGCGGCGGGCATTCCATCGGCGTTCCGCTTGCCGTTGCGGCGCAGCGGTCCTTCATCGTGCCGTCGGCCACCATGACCATTCATCCCGTACGGTTTTCAGGTCTTGTCGTCGGCGCGCCGCAGACATTTGAAAACTTTATACGCATTCAGGAACGGATCATACGGTTCATCACGTCAAATTCCCGCATTTCAGACGAACGCCTGCGCGCGTTTATGCTGAACACCGGCGAATTGACGACGGACGTCGGCACCGTACTTGACGGCGAAAAGGCCGTTGCAGAGGGGTTAATTGACGAGGTAGGCGGTCTTTCGCAGGCACTTGCCTGGCTGCACGAAACCATTAAGATATCATAGCACGCACTGCCTTTCCTTATGTGAGAGGCAGTGCGTTTCTATTCCTGCATGCAAGCCGGCAGGCGTCACGCATTTCACGTTGCCGGGCCACCCCCGTCCTCTCTCCGAAAGCGGAACATAATGGTCAGCGACCCGTCCGCATGAACGAGTACCTGGCGCAAAAGCGCCGTTGCCAGACCGCGCTCGAGTGTTTCCGGAGCATTAAGGGCCGCAAGCTTTTCCCAGGCTGCGCCACCGTCCGATTGCGCCCGGGATTTTTCTGTTTCAATCTGCCGCCGCAGTTCGGCCTCCTGCCGGTCGTATCCTTCTTTAAAAGAGAGGTACTCTTCCCGGGTCAGCTCTCCCTCCTTCCAATCACCGTAAATCCCCCGCTTTAACTCCATGACGCGCGCAAGCGAGCGTTCCAGAGCGGACAGCGTATTCTTCTCGCGCCGCATGGTCCCCAACTCTGCCGCCACGCGGGAAAAATCGACCGCCGCGCGGATTTCATCCCGGATTGCCTCTAAAACCTCGCGTTCTACAGCGTCAACGCGTACGGAATGCGGCGTACAGGCCGTGTGAGACTGTTTATAGGTCGGACAAATATAGTACTCATACACGCCATAGGCATGACGCACGCGGCGGCGGGAAAGGGCGCGCCCACATTCGGCGCAGCGCACAAGTCCCGCAAGAGGATGTACGTCGCCATGGACGTCTGCCCGCGCGTCCACCTTCATCAGGCTCTGCGCACGGTCAAACTCCTCCGGATCGACAAGCGGCTCATGGGTGCCGTGCACAACAAACCACCGGTCCTCCGGACGGCGGCGTGTTTTCTGAATCTTATAGCTGATGTTCCCGTACCGGCCCTGAACCAGGTCGCCGCGATACACGGGATTTCGCAGAATATGATCGACGGAGGAATAGCTCCACAGCCCATTCCCGCCACGGCGGTATGCCGCGGGCGAGGGAATGCCCGCAGCGTTCAACCCGCGGGCAATGGCCGACTTCGAGCGCCCCGCAAGAAATTCTGCAAAGATACGCCGCACGGTCTCCGCCGCCGCAGGGTCTGCGACAAGCCGCGTGTGATCCTCCTCCGCGCGGCGGTAGCCGTAAGGCGGATGCGAACCGATGAATTCCCCGCGCCTGCGTTTGGAGTCCAGCGCGGCGCGGATCTTCTGCGAGATATCGCGGCTGTACTCGTCGTTAATCAGATTTTTAAACGGGACCAGAATCGTATTGGACTGCGCAGGCCGCGCCCAGCTGTCGATATCGTCTCCCAGGGAAATAAACCGCACACCCAAAAGCGGGAACTCCTGTTCAAGATACCGTCCCGTGTCGATATAGTTTCGCCCGAAACGTGAAAGGTCCTTCACCACGACGCAATTGAGCCGGCGCGCGCGCAAAGCCTCCAGCATCCGGCGGAAAGCCGGACGGTTAAAATCCGTGCCGGAATAACCATCGTCAATGAAAAGCTCAAAGGATTCTATCGTCTCATCCGAACGCGCGTACTCCGTCAGAAGGGCCCGCTGGTTTGCCACGCTGTCGCTTTCCTCGCGGTCCCCGTCCTCGCGCGAAAGGCGGATATAAAGAGCGGCGCGGAAACTGTGTTCCGCACCGCCCGCTTTTTTCCCGCGCCGTCCCATTACTGTCCGCCATCCCGCGACGCCAGGTACCTCACAACAAGGCGTTCGATATTCTCGCCCTGCGGCGTATACACGCGGCGGACCTGCGCAGGTCTCTTTTCTGATCTCATGTTTCTCATCCTCCGGTTTTATTTTTTACACACCGGGTAAAATTATACGCCGGCACGCCGAAGTGTTCAAAAAGGCAGATCTCCGGCCCTTTTTTGCACGTTATTCACTTGACAAGGATTCTTTGGAGCGTTAAAATAAAAGAAGGTACAATTGGCCATACCTCTTTTATTGATACACTGCAATTCACTCTTTTCCACACTTTCCTTTTAAAATGTTACATTTTTCCGCTGCAAAGGCAGCGTATACAAAAACTGAAATAAGGAGGAGATCGGTATCGTAAGTATACTTGTATTCATACTGACCATTGTCGGCATGTTGATACTCGCGGCTGTCGCAGCGATAGTCGCTTTTAATATCGGTATGGAACACCGCCGCAAGATTGCCGAGCAGAAGATCGGCGGCGCAGAAGAAGAAGCCCGTCAGATCGTCGCTGCCGCAGTCAAACAGGCGGAATCCAAAAAACGTGAAGCCATTGTGGAAGCGCGCGAAGAAATTCAGAAAAACCGTACGGAACTGGAAAAGGAAATTAAGGAGCGCAGAAACGAACTAACCAAACAGGAACGCCGTTTACAGCAAAAGGAAGAGAGTCTGGAACGAAAGCATGACGCTGCAGAAAAGAAAGAGGAAAACCTTAACCGGAAGATAAAAGAAGCTGAGGAAATGAACGACGAAATCCGCGAGATCAGGCAAAGTGAGCTGGATATGCTTGAAAAGATCTCCGGGTTCACCGCCGAAGAGGCTAAAGAGTACCTCATCCGCATGATCGAGACCGACGCTCGCCACGAGGCGGCTGTTAAGATCCGCGAAATTGATCAGGAGATCAAGGAAAACGCCGAGCGCAAGGCGCGCGAATACATTTCTCTGGCAATTCAGAAGTGTGCGGCCGATCAGGTCTCGGAAGCCGCCATCAGCGTTGTGCCGCTGCCTAACGACGAAATGAAAGGCCGAATCATTGGCCGTGAAGGACGTAATATCCGCACCCTTGAAACCCTGACGGGCGTTGACTTAATTATTGACGATACGCCTGAGGCCATCACACTCTCCAGCTTTGACCCTGTGCGCCGAGAAGTTGCACGTCTTACACTGGAAAAGCTGATCCTTGACGGACGTATTCATCCGGCACGTATTGAGGACATGATCGAAAAGTCCCGCCGGGAGGTGGACGCCATCATCAAAAGCGAAGGCGAGCGCGCCATTTTCGAGACGGGCGTGCAGGGCCTCCATCCGGAACTGGTGCGTCTGCTTGGCCGCATGCATTACCGCACAAGTTACGGACAGAATGTTTTGCAGCACTCCATTGAAGTATCTCACATTTCCGGTATCCTTGCCGCAGAATTGGGACTTGATATTACACTTGCCAAGCGTGCGGGTCTTTTGCACGATATTGGCAAAGCGGTCGACCACGAAACCGAAGGCTCCCATGTACAAATCGGCGTAGATCTCGCCCGTAAGTACCGCGAAAACCGCGAAGTCATTCATGCCATTCAGGCCCACCATGGCGATGTCGAGCCGGAGACCGCAATTGCCTGTATCGTGCAGGCGGCGGACGCCATCTCCGCAGCGCGACCCGGCGCCAGGCGCGAAAATCTCGAAGCCTATATCAAGCGGCTTGAGCGTTTGGAGGCTATCGCCAATGAATTCCCCGGCGTTGAGAAATCCTATGCCATTCAGGCTGGCCGTGAAATCCGCATCATGGTCAACCCGGAAGAAGTAAATGACGACAGTATCGTCCTGCTTGCCCATGATCTTGCGAAAAAGATTGAGTCTGAACTCGAATATCCCGGTCAGATCAAAGTCAGCGTAATACGTGAAGCGCGTGCCGTGGATTACGCCAAGTAAACAAGTGTGACGATTAGAATTTGATAACAAAACCCCCGTATGGCGGCTTCCTGCCATACGGGGGTTTTTTCAGGTTAACTACCCCTCTCATTTTTCAATACGGGACAAAACTTATGTAAAAAGCGGCGGGATACCTTCCCGTCGCTTTCCCAATATTTTGTTACGTTTTACACTAAAACCAAGTATAAACCGCCAGCATGACAAAGGCCAAAGCCAGGTAAACCGCACCCGCCAGCAAAATCCCTGCGGGGGACTTGCGTATCTCACGTTTTCGCAAACGGTACTCGTGGAAGGCTTCCTTGCCTTCTTCCTTTGAGCGCGGGGCTATCCACGGCCAGTGAATGTTGAAAACAGTTTTTATGCCGTAACTCATGATGTCAAAAAGGCCCTGGTTCCTCACAAAAAGCAGACCGCCGCTTCCCGCAATTAAAACACCGGCGACGAAAAACGCGTCGCACAGGCGATGCACAACTCCGGTTCCTGACGAACCGCCGGCAAGATATAGGACCGCTGACACAAGCGCACCGACAGCCAGCGAAATCAAAAACGACTTGCGGTATTTTTTCATCAGTCTTTGACCTGCTGCCGGTATTTCTCAAATTCCGCGTCGTTACACTGCACGAAATGCCCCGGACAGACTTCTCGGAAGGAAGGCTGATCAACTGTATAGTCATGCTCGGCAAGCGGATTATAAACAATCCTCTTCCTCGTTTTTTCATAAATGGGGTCAGGCAGCGGAATGGCCGACAAAAGCGATTTTGTATACGGGTGCAACGGGTGGCGGAAGAGTTCATCGGAGGATGCCAACTCCACCATTTTACCGTAATACATCACGCCGATCCGGTCGGAAAAATACTTGACGACCGACAGGTCGTGTGCAATAAAAAGGATCGTCAGCCCAAAACGGTGTCGTAAATCGTTCAGGAGATTGATTACCTGCGCCTGAATCGAGACGTCCAGCGCAGAAACAGGCTCGTCCGCGATGATCAAATCAGGATTCATGATTATCGCGCGCGCAACGCCGATTCTCTGGCGTTGGCCACCGGAAAATTCATGCGGATACCGGTCCGCGTGCTCGCGAACCAGGCCAACCAGCTCCAGCATTTCATATACGCGCTCATCAATAAACTTCTGGTCGCGCTCGCCCTGAATAATGAGCCCCTCGGCAATAATCTCGCGAACCGTCATTCTGGGATTTAAAGAGGCGATTGGGTCCTGGAAAATCATCTGGATCCGCGTGACAAGCCGTGTCTTTTTGGCGCGGCGCAGTTTTTCCCGGTATTCTTTTTGAAGCCGCGTCTTTTCCTCGCCAGAGGCGGCGTCAATCCGGGGACGATACGCCTCCGTAACCTGCGCGGCCTGCGCGGCGGCATATTGCCTGTCGCAGTTCTTCTGATCCGCGTCGGCCAGCTTGATCTGCGCGCGATTTTCAGAAACGATCTTCTCCATCTCCGCATGAGCGGAGGCAGCAGCGGCGTCGCGGTCTCCTTTTGACAGCGTTCCCGCCTTTACTTGCCCATCGAGCTCCGCTACACGCGTCTTATAGTCTGCACGCGCCTGGCGGATGGCATCACGATAAGAGCGCTTTCCCGCCGCAATACGGATGCCCTTGAAAAAGACGTTTCCCGACGTGATGTTATAAAGCTTGATAATCGAACGGCCGGTTGTGGTCTTTCCGCAGCCGGACTCGCCGACCAGACCGAAAACCTCTCCCCGCTTGATGTCAAAACTCACGTCGTCGACGGCTTTCAACTCGCCGCCTTCCATTTTAAAATACTGGCAGAGATGCTCTACCCGAAGCAAAGTTTCCTGATTATTCTGCATCTTCTACCCCTCTTTTACTTTTCATTCTGGCGATTCTATCCAGCACAATTTTCGGCGGATCCACCTTCGGCGCATCGGGATGCAAAAGCCAAGTGGCGGCAAAATGCGTGTCGCTGATCTGGAACATGGGGGGCTGACGTTCAAAATCGATTTGCATGGCGTACTTATTACGGGCGGCAAATGCATCGCCCACCGGCGGATAAATCATGTTTGGCGGCGTGCCGGGGATCGCTTCCAGCTTTTCATTGGTATCCAGATCGGGCATAGACGACAAAAGCGCCCACGTGTACGGATGCGCCGCATGATAAAACACATCCTCTGCGGTCCCATATTCCACAATCTTTCCCGCATACATGACGGCGACACGATCCGCCATGTTGGCGACAACGCCAAGATCGTGCGTAATAAAAATAACGGAGAGCTGGCGCTCTTTTTTCAACCGGTTAATCAGCTCCAGAATCTGCGACTGGATCGTCACATCAAGCGCGGTGGTGGGTTCGTCACAGATAAGGATATCCGGATTCGCCGCCAGAGCTATGGCAATCACAATGCGCTGGCGCATACCGCCCGAAAATTCAAAGGGATACTGATTATAACGCTTGCGCGGTTCGGCAATACCGACCTCTTCCATCAGTTTAATGGCACGGGCCTTTGCAATGCGCTTTGTCACCTTTGCAACGACACCGGTGGCATTTTCCTTCAGATAATCAATCATCGCAACGGTTTCCCGTTCAAAATCGCGGTTCTTTCTTTGCGAAAGAATTTCCTCATAATGCTCCGCCAGCCGTGTAATCAAATGACAGATATTGTTCCGAACCAGGTCCAGATCCGTTACGGAAGCCGCAGCAACCGTCCAAGACGGCGTTTTGCCGCGTTTTTCCAAACGGTCATACTTTGCCTTGTTCCGGCGGTAAATCTTTTCCGCCTTGGCATTATTTCCAATAGCGGAAAAATAGCGTCCAATCTCACTCTCCAAACTGGAAGCAAACGTATAGCTGAGGCTATCTTTTACAATCGCAAGCGGATCTATGGAGGCTTTCACCTTCTCTGCGAGAGACTTCTGCATACGAACGCACGCGCTGCGATCAAGCTTTTCCTTCTGAAATACAGGCAGGCCTTCACGTAACGCACGCACTGCTTCTTCCATATTGCGGTAGGAGACATCGGCGGAATACTCCAGAGCACGGCGGGCATCCGCAATGAAATCCTGCATGAATTCGCGGTTTAAATACTCGCCCAAAAACTCGTTGAGCTCTAAAACCGGCATATCGGGCAACGGCTTGCCGGAAAACGCAACATAATAGCCCATCCGGAAGAAGTTCGGCTCAGGCAGTGCGACGGCTTTTTGGAGAATCTTCTGAATCTCCCGCAGGGATGTGACAACGGTACTCACATCGTCATTCTTCCTCGCGGCATTGAGCTGGCCTTTCAGCGAAGAGGCAAGGGTAGTCAAACGCCCGGCATCCTCCTTCACGACATACTCGTGTATGGAAGCACGCGCCTGCCGCGCGATGCTGTTGATCCGGTACGGCGCGTCCTTTGCGGCGTGCTTTTCCAGCTCAAACGCCAAAACGTCAATATCGTCAATTGCCTCCGACGCCGCTTCGCGCGCGGCGTTAAAAGCGGATTCCAATTCAATATGTTTGAATTCAAACTTGTCAAACTTTTTGCATTTCGCGGTCAGTTCTGCGGCCTTTACCTTGTCCGAACCTGCAAGCGCCACAATCATGCTGCGGTTCAGATTTGCAAGATACGTATTGAACGTCTCCCGGCTCTCCCTCTGCCGCGCCCGGCCCTTTAAGATCATTGCCTCCGTGAGCTGGCGGCCAATCTTTACAATCGGGTTCAGGCTTGACATTGGATCCTGAAAAATCATTGCAATTTTATCGCCGCGGATCTTATGAAAGTCCTCCTCAGAAATTTTCAAAAGGTCCTTGCCGTCATAGATGATCTCGCCGGCTTCCGTGATGGCGTTTCCCGCCTGAATCCCCAAAATAGCCTTGGACGTGACGGATTTACCGGAGCCGGACTCTCCCACAATAGCCAGCGTTTCACCCTTTGCAAGATCAAAATTGATGCCACGAACGGCCTGCACCTTGCCGTTTGTCGTACGGAAGGATATTCTAAGATCACGAACCTGCAATTTCATCTCCATGCTTAGTCCTCCACTCCTCTCGTTGACGGGTTAAACGCATCGCGCAGGCCATTGCCGAACAGGTTGAAGGAAATCAGCAGCAGCGAGACAAAGATCGACGGGAAAAACATGGCGTGCGGCGCAGTCGTCATGGCCACCTGACCCTGGCTCATCAGCGTACCGATACTGGTACCGGCGAATTCCTGCAGGTTGATGATGCCGAGATACGTCAGCTGCGTTTCCGAACTGATGACGCTCGGAATAATTAACGCGCAGCTTGTAATAATCGTGCCAAGCGCATTCGGGAAAATATGCTTAAACATCAGGCGGCGGTCGGAAGCGCCAAGCGTACGCGCAGCAAGCACAAACTCCTGGCCCTTAAAGCGATAAAACTGTTTCCTCGTCAGCGCCGCCATGCCGATCCAGCCGGTCAGTACAAAGGCAAACAGGAAGGCCGGTACGACGCCCACTTTTTGCGATAGATGCAACTGGAAAAGCGTACAACACACAATAAACGGCATACCGGATAAAATATCGGAAACGCGATCCATCACCAAATCCACACGCCCACCATAATAGCCCTGGATCGCGCCGTAAACTGCGCCGATCGTCAGGTTGATCGCAGAGACAAGAATCGCAAAAATGATGGAAAAACGAGCGCCGACCCCGATAGCGGCAAACAGATCCTGACCCAGGGAGTTCGTGCCGAACAGATAGGTCGGCTCATGGCCGTTTAAGTAGATATAATAATTATAATAACAAACACGGCACTGCACAGCGCCGGACTTCCTGGCGCTATAGATATAGCTGCCATCGTCGCCCTCAATACGGATGCTGTCGTATGGCGCGCCCTCAATTGCCTTATTTGTGGAATACGCCGGAATAAAATTGCCGTCTGCATCCAGCACAGGCGTACCCTTGGAGTCCGAAACCTGGTACCAGATATTGGGGTTATCCGTAATGTCGCAAATATCCTGCGACTCCACGTAGGGATAAATTACCTGAATGCCCGTTTCGTTCTGCCACTCCTGGATCCGCTCAAACTCCGTCACATTAAAGACGCGGTACAGAATGCCCGTCTCAAAATAACGGTTGATGGAAAGCGAATACGTGTGATTTTCCCGCATCTGTCCGCGGTATTTGACATACGTGGTATTGACATCCACAATATCAAGAACCGGGTTCATGCCGGTCTCCTCGGCAATACCCTGCCAGTACTGGTAAGCAAGGTCATTCTGACTGCTATGCACAATTGCGCCGTCCAGAATCCCCAGCCCAAGCTCCGCCACCTCAGGGACATAGGGCGGATAACTGGTATACATCGGATCCTTGTCGTCTATGGTATACGGGGAAATGATTGGGGAAACCAGCGCGAAGAGCAGGAGGAAAAGGATAATCACCGCAGCAACCAGGGAGGATTTGTTTTTCTTAAAACGAAGGAACGCATCCGCAAAATAGCCGCGTGATTTTGTCTCCAGTTTTTTGTCGTGTATATTGGTATCCAGCTGAATAAATTGAAATTTCTCCGCCGGAATGTGCTCATAGTCCATATGATGATGCATGTTCTGTCCGCTCATTTTTTCGACCCCATTCTAATACGCGGATCAATAAAGCCGTAGCTGATATCGACCACTATGCCGGCTAACAACGTAATTGCCGTGTAAAAACACGAAACCATAATGAAAATCGGATAATCGCGACCATTAATCGCATTGAGGTAAAGTCCGCCGACACCCGGAATGGCAAAGATTTTTTCAATGACCAGGGATCCGGACATGATGCCTACAAATTCGCCAAGAATCGCCGGCAGGACGACGACCATACAGTTTTTCAAGGCGTGGCGGACGGTCGCCTGCGCCTTTGTCAGGCCCTTGGTACGGGCAAGCAACATAAATTCGCTCGTCAGCACTTCGGTCAGCTCCGCACGCGTCGTGCGCGTGAAGCTGGCAATAACGCCGAAAGAAAGCGACAAAACCGCCGGGAGCATACTGACAAACATGCTCCACGAAAAATAATCCGTGCCCTCCTTCATCAGGAAGGGGAACCATCCCAACTTATAGGACAGAAAGTATTGTATTAAAAAGGCAAACACAAAGCTTGGTACGGAAATGACCACCATAGTAAGGGTGGAAATAGAATAGTCAACCCAGCTGTTCTTCTTCAGCGCGGCAAAAATTCCGAGCGCTATACCCAAAGGAATACTGAGTACAATGGAATACAGGTTTACAAACACAGTCGCAGGGAGCTTTTCTGCAAACTTTGCCGCAACATCAGAGCCAAAGTACAGTTTGTCGCTGACACCCCAATCCCATTGCGTCAAAACATTTTTCAGAAAAATTCCAAACTGTATCATATAAGGTTTGTTATAGCCCTGTGCCTCGCGCCGCGCTTCGATAACCTGCGTATGGATATCGTTGAGCGGCAGCTCCGCCGGGGGCAGCATCCGAATTAATACAAAGCAGATGCAGGTAATGATGAGCAGCGTCAATAACATGAGCAGAACTCTTTGTACCACATATTTTGCCATATGTATCCTCCCAGTGAGCGATTTCTCTCCCACGCGCAGTTGGCTCACGCTTCGTTGACGCTGTGAGAAAAATAAAATACGACACTGCCGCCGGGGCAAAATGTGCCCCGGCAACAGTGTACGGTATCTGGCCTAACAAACTTAGACCGCTAAAAAATTCGCTTATCAGCTAAATTTTTAATACTGGAGCTCGCCGCCGTTTTCAGCGACATAAGCAGCCCATTCAGCATCGTCATAGTTATATCTGAGATAGGCAAGTCCGCCGCGGCCTACGATCGGGTTGTATTCATCCACCACATAGAAGACCTGCTGCGACAGCAGAGCCGCGCTTGCATCCTGAAGCATCGGGATGTAGTTGTAGGTCATCAGAATCTGCGTTTCAATAGCAGCCAGAATATTCAGCCGGGTGTCAACGTCGGCGATGCCATCGCCAAAGTTATACTCCACGCCGTCAACAGAGACCGTCGTGCCATTCAAGGCATCGGACCACTGTCTCAGGCTCATGGTCACATCCGTACCGTCGATGGCAAGCGTCATCGATACGGTGGACGCGTCAAACCATGCGGCGTCATACTGATAGGACGGGTTGACATACAGGTCGGTCAGGCCAAACGGATCGAGGACGGCGCCGGACCAGCCGCCTAGGACGGTGTCGGACAGGCCCTGCTTGATCTTGTTGGACCAATCGTTGCCGTAAGGCGCGGACTTGACAAACTCAATCTTGCCCTCAAACGGGGTGCCCTCGGTCACTTCCGTCATCTTCGCATTGAGATAATCAATCGTCTGCGTCATAAAGTCGCTGTCAGTGGAAATACAGTACTCAATGCGGACAGTCTGATCGGAAATACCGTCGCCGTCGGCATCGGTGATGTAACCGGCCTCAATTGCCTCATTAAAGGCCTGCGTATACAGTTCCTTCGCCGTTTCAGGGTCATAACCTGTAATGGAGGCAGCAGCCTCGTCCAGGCTACTATACTGGGAAACATCCACGGAATAGAAGTCGCAGAGCGCCTGCTTGGCCTGATCGGTATCACGATACATGGCGCCGGTCTCTACGTCATAAACATAAGCGCTGCCGATGATACCATAAGCGCCGGAACGGGCCGGGGAGACCGTGCTGGCAAAGAGCTCCTTGTCATAGGTCACGGCGACCGCCTGACGGAAGGAGAGCAGCGTCATGGTCTCAAGGTCATAGGCGGCCGTATCAAAGTCGGCGGCAGCCTCACGGCTCTCAATCGCATCGGTATAACCATTCAGGATCAGGAAGAAAATGGTCTCCGCAGGAGTGAAGTAAACATAGTCGCTGCTGCGGTATGTGGCGAAGTCTTCGGCCTGCAGGCCGTAGGTCATCAGTTCGCCCTTCAAGAACATCAGCTTACACGTTGCGGCTTCTGCAACCACTTCGCACTCGATGACGTCGGTCTGATACATGTCATAAGTCTGTCCGTCTTCCGGATCGACAAACTGATGCTGGCCATCTGTCCAGCCGTACCAGTTCTCGTTCTTCTCGAACTTCATGAACTTATCCGTCTGGTACTCCGTCAGCTTATACGGGCCGTAAGCCATCGTCGTCTCCACGCTGGTGCAGTACGTGCTGGACCACACGCCGTTGGACTCGGTCAGGCACTCCTCGTAGTACGGCTCGTAAACAATCCAGTTGCTGGTCAGGCTGTAAATCAGGTTGAAGCCTGCAAGAGCCTTGCCGAGAACAAGCGTGATCTGGTAATCGCCGGACTTGTAAAGGCCAACGGTGCCATCATACTCCACTTCGGGGTAATCTACGCCGTAGACGAAATAGTTCGGCAGATCAGCTTCCGTCTCGCCCCATGCGGGATTACCGGTGGTAACCGGGGTGAAGAGCGCCAGGTTCTCATCCGTCAGAGGGATAAGGCCGTTTTCGTCTGCCATGGCAATCAGAGTTTCCCAGTTCGTGGTGTCAAAATAATCTGTGCCGTAGGCTTCAATATAGTCATTCAGCGTGTCGCCGCCGGTCCAATCAAGCGCAAAATCCAGGCCGATGTACATACGCTCGCCGTTCGGACCGACATACTGTCCGTCTTCGCCAAGCGTCAGATCGTCCATCGTATAGGCGTTGCCGAGGGCGTTGTCCGTATAAGCGGTGTTGCCCGCGTTGGCGTAAGCCTCAGCGCCCGCAATGCAGAACTGACCGGCATAGTAGTCGGACGCACGGTAGTTCAGAAGGTCCGGGTTCAAAAGCTGCTGCATGGAGTACACATAGGTATCCGCATTAATCGGCGTGCCGTCTTCCCAGGTAGCATTCGGATTCAAATCGATGGTGTAGGCATAGCCGCTCGTCGCAGACTCGGGGATGCCGAATTCCGGATGCTCAGCCTTGATCTGTTCCGTCACATCGACAGGCTCGGAAGCCGCCATTTCCGGAATGACCACATAGCCGGTATAGGGGTCCTTGCCCTCAACCGGGTGCAGCTCATCGTTGTAGATGATGCTGTAAAGGCCGATAAAAATGTTAGCGGTGTCTCTCGGATAGGCGTCGTCATTAGTCTGATAGGTGTGCGGATTCCAGTTCGTCGCCATCGTGACGACGGAGTCCTGATACGTATACGTACCTTCCACCGCCGTATCCGGCTCCTCGGTGCCGTCCGTATCATCCGCCGTATCGCCACCCTGGTCGTTATCGACGACCGGGTCGGTCGCGTCGTTGTTTGCATCGTCCGCCGTATTGGAGCAGGCGGCAAACATCGAAACGATCATGACGATTGCCAACAGCAGAGCAATTGTCTTCTTCATTCAGAAAACCTCCTTCAAATTTCCTATGTCAACGATTCCGTCAAAGCGGATCGTACATAGCGTCACCACACAGCGGCAGCAGAGCTGCCGGCAGCGCAAGTTCCTTCGCCGGGCGCCGGGCCATAACACACGCGGAATTACCGCCGCGCTCAAGACGTCAACGGCACATGATCGTGCTTGTAAAACAAGCACGATCAGGGGGGTACCCCCCTGATTACGACCGCTTATTGCAACAGCCTCTGGCCGCTCGTTAAAAGTTAGTAATATTTTAACGTTTTTTTACACCCCTGTCAATTTTAAAAACCGTCAATATCGAATAAAATTCAGAGAAATCTGTCGTCATATTCACCAATTTTACCACGACAAAAATCACTTTGTTAAGTAAGAGCACGAATCCTCACGGATTTTCCTCCATAAAAAAGTCTTTTTTTCTTCTTTTTTTGCGAAAACATCCGTTTAAAAAACAAATTGTCTCATTCCGCCGGACAAGCTGTCCTCGTTTCCGCCGCTTTCGAAAACGGCCATAAAAATTGCCGCGAGGCAGTCAATAGCTCGCGGCGGCGCCGGACCGCCCGGACGCAGCTTCGCCGGCGCGGTACGGTTTTATTTTAGAATTCATATAATCCAGCACTTTTTGGCGGATTTCTTTTTTATTTCGCTGTCGAATCAGTACAATGTCTCCTGTAGAGAGGACAAAATGATCCTCCATCTGCTGAATGTAATCCATATTAATGAGAAAACTCCGGTGACAGCGAAAAAACCGGCGGTCTCGCAATTCCTCTTCAATATCCTGTAAATGCTTGTAAATCGTATAAACCTGTCCGTCGCTGCGGTGCAGGATACATTTGGAGTTATTGCTTTCCACATAGAGTATTTCTGCGTAGGGTATCCGGACAATTTTGGAATACTGCTGCACCTGATAGGTGTTTACATACATTCCGCGCGTGATTTTATCCAGAACCGAAAACAGTTTTTCATGGCGCTGCGTCTTTAACAGATACGCCGTGGCCTCGACGTCGTAACCATCCATTGCAAAATCCGTCGAACCCGTCAGGAAAACAATATGACCCTCATACCCCATCCGGCGCAACTTGCGCGCAACGTCGATACCAAGCAATCCCTTCACATAGACATCCAGAAAAACAACGTCAAACCAGACGTCCTCTTCAAAATCAAAGAGCAGTTCGCGTCCATCCGTATACTGTATGATTTCATGGAGTACGGACTTGTTGCAAAAATATTGATGCAATAGATTCACAGTCCGCTCCCGATCATCCAGACTGTCATCGCAAACCGCAATACGCATGAAAAGCATTCCCTTCTACTCTGAAGTATACGAACGGGAAGCGTGGATCCCATTGTTTGACAAATCCATCGAAAATCCCGCCGTTTTCAATATTTGACAAATTCAAAACACAAAATGTGCTAAAATAACAGACATCAAATACTACCTGTTGATTTTCGCCGCAACAGCAAACAGAAAGGATGGGATAGTTTGATACACTATCGGGTTATCGAAGAAACGCTCTACCATGAAGATCTTGGGCAGTATACCGCGTATGGCATAAGCGCCTATTCTGTCGAAGATGGGGAAACAAAGCTGCTGGCACAAATTTCCGACGTTTTTCTCGACATGCAAAAAGCGGAACAGTTTGCCTCCCTATGCAACCGTCTGGCATTAGATCCGATCCATCTGCCGGACGTTGTCGCCGACATGCTGGGCGTTCCGGAATCACAAGTTTACCGTGCGGAACATAGCGATTTTTTAGACTGCGCCGTCACGTGATGTCTATTATATCATGCCGGAAAAGTAAAATTTGTCAAAAAATCTCTTTTTTTCATTGATTCGATAAAATTTTCATCATTTCATGCATCCTTAAAGCCGTCTCGCACAACGCACGTCCATATCAAGAAGACGTACGAACGCGCGGAAACGGATCCGTCACAATCCGGACGCCGACAGGTCCGCGCGCATTTCAATAAACTTCCCCTAACAATAGCCCCAAGATAACAGACTGCTTCAAACACACGCGCGGCGGAGCCATACAGGTCTCCGCCGCGCGCCGCTTCATTCCAAATCAAACTCCCGGTCAATCGCAGAAGCGATCAGGTGAAAGTTATATTCATTATATTCGATCTCCCCGTTATCAAACATCAGCGCCGCTCCATAAATGAGCGAACGTATGATAAAGGTCTTTACCCTGCGGCGTTCCTCCGACATGCCGGTTTCCCGGCAATACTGGTCAATCAACCCACGCACAACACCGCTCAATTCCGACTTCAGTCTCACCTGTTCCGGCAGCATCGCCGGGTCCTTAATCATGATGATCGAACGAAAATGCGGATTATCCATCAAAAAACAGATATACGCCAAACTGATTTCGATCAACTGATGCCGTACGTCGCCGCCGCACTCTTTCAGGATCTCCAACTGACGCTCATGCCAGCGCTCCTTGATATAGAGAATGATCGCAGTCATGAGATCCTCTTTGTCCTTAAAATGCTTATAGGGCGCGGCACAGGAGACTCCGCACTCCGCAGCGGTACGCCTGATGGAAAAGCCGCTGACCCCATTTTCCTCAATCACTTTTATTCCCGCGAGAATCAGCTTCTCGCGCGGCGTCACGGTCCTCTCAGGGGTTTCATTCATATTCGACAGCCCTCCGTAAAACCAGACCGGACATTCCGCCCGCCGGCACACAGCAAAGCGTCATTCCGGCTCCCACCATTCCTTCCATAAAACACTGTCAAAAGCGGCGCACGGCCGCAGGCTTTTTGCAGGCCTGCAAAAGCGCCGGTTCGCCCGGATCGAAACATCTCCATCCCAGATTCCAAAGGTATGACTTGCACCGTCACCGCTTCATTCTCAGCATATCATAGGGTACCGTCAAAATCAATGGCAAAAGCGTCCGTTTTTCTCCCCGCAGACGCTTTCTGCGTATATTTCCCGCTCCGGTAGGAATACTACCACCAGTAAGCGCGGCGCGGTCACTTGATCAGGAGGTTACTGGAAATGGGGAAAAAACAGAAACAACAAAAAGAGGCAAACCGCCCGACGAAAGTCGCGCAATCTGTGGCGCATATGCGGGCGGAGACCACAGACCCTCAGGGCAGCTGGACGGGGCATCCCAAAGGCCGCCGGGAAGTTCCCATACAGGACGCAGACGATTTGTAACCATTTTACCGCCGGTCGCTCCGGCGGTATTTTCGTCCCGGCGCCGGTACATAAAAAAATATTACAAAAGACCCGGATATCCTGCAAGAAACCAATATGCACTCGTCGTACAATAAAGTATCAAATGCCGCATTCTCTGCATGCCCGCCGGCGGACTTACTCTCTGTGCGGGCCGGTCGAGCGGCGATAAACAGGAGTGTCACGTATGGCGGATATGAAAAGCTGGCTGAATCAAATGGTAACGTCCCCGTCTAAAAAGGCGATGCCAATTCTCTCTTTTCCCTGCGTCAGCCTTATGGGGATTACGGTCGCAGAGCTGATCGGGGATCCGGAGCTTACCGCACGGGGTATGGCGCTCGTCGCATCCCGCTGCGACACCGCGGCGTCCGTCAGCATGATGGATCTTTCCGTGGAAGCAGAGGCCTTCGGCGCACAGGTCCGCGTGTCCGGCAACGAAGTCCCAACGATAACCGGCGCGCTCATCAAGACGCCCGAAGACGCGGAGGCGATCCCCATCCCACCGGTCGGGGCGGGACGTACGGGACGGTATCTCGAAGCAATTGGACTTGCCTGCGGCAAGATTACAGACCGGCCGGTATTTGCAGGCGTAATCGGACCGTTTTCGCTTGCAGGACGGCTGATGGATATCTCGCAGGCCATGATCAACTGCTATGAGGAACCGGAAATGGTTCACGCCATTCTGCGCAAAACCACGGAGTTTCTGATCGCCTACTGCAACGCCTATAAACAGACGGGGGCCGGCGGCGTTGTGATCGCCGAGCCGCTGACCGGCCTTCTGTCGCCCGGGTTGGCCGGGGAATTTTCCGCTCCATATGTCCGCAGGCTGGTCGCCGCCGTGCAAACCGAAGAGTTCCTCGTGATTTATCACAATTGCGGCAATCACACCGCGCGGATGCTTGATGCAATCCTCTCCTCCGGCGCCGCCGGTTATCACTTCGGCAATGCCGTAGACATGCGGGACATCCTCGTGCAAATGCCGGACGGCGTTCTCACAATGGGCAACATCGATCCGGCCGGCCAGTTTAAAAACGGTACGCCGGAAAGTATCCGGTGCGAGACGTTGTCTCTTATGAAAGACTGTTGTCCGGGACATCCGCACTTTGTCATTTCATCCGGCTGTGACATTCCGCCCGCCAGCCGCTGGGAAAATATCGATGCGTTTTTTGCGGCGGTAAAGGAATACTACGCTTAGCGCGCTTTGGCCATATGACGTTTTTTATAATCCACAGGCCGGAAAAATTCCGGACCTGTGGATTTTTTATATTCTTTTGAAAATTGTTCTTTACAAATGGGAACATATGTTCTATAATAGATTCAGGTAATAGATATACTAATTTTATATGGTTAACTGAAAACAGGCCATATGTAGCCGCCTTTTCAGGCGGCAGGGTTTACATGATGTGTTCCTCCGCGCAGTTATCCAGGACACGCATGCCCATTTTTCTCCTGCTTGCAACCGGGAACTTTGCAATACTCACCGCATCAAACTTGGAACAAAGCCTTTTTTCCGGGTTTATCCGCAAGTCCTCAGCCTTTTCCTGATTTTTCTTTTCTTCAGACATCCTATCACCCCATGTCAGTATGCCCGAAAACTGCGGTTTTACCGCCCGTAATCTTTGCCAGCACTGTCACGAAACCGCAGCGCCGGATCGGGTAAAATATACTTTTTTACAAATTCTTTCTGATTGGGTTGCAAGCGGCCGGCGCAATGCCCCCGATACATCTGTACAATGACAAACCCCGGCCGCTCCGCCGCACACGGCAGTACTCTTGTCCGGATGCCGGACGCCGTCAGCTCCGTGTCCAAAAGCATTGCGCCGCGATAAATTTCAAGCGATCTTCCAAGTTTGTCCATTGTTTGAAAAAATGACGCCGTCATCTGTCCGGCGTCGTAGGAAACCAGATAAAGCAAGAAAACGCCCCTGGTGATAGTATTTACCAAAAGAAAAAACACCATACGCAACAAACGAAACTGAAAATTTGAATCGAAAGGAGAACGTTACCCATATGTCCAAGGAGACGCTGCCATTCAGCCTTTTTCCCCTGCTTCCGGACGAGAAAAAAACTTCCGCTCCTCTCTGTCCGATTTGCGGTGAGGAATCAGATATTTTTTATATAGACCGCTGGGGCCTGACGGTCGGTTGCGGTTCATGCATCTCGGCAAAACGCCGGAAAACGCCGGCGCCGGCCACGGCGGGTACTTCCGTCCATCGCAGAGCAAAAAAAGGAGGCGCGCAACATGATAAAAAAGGGATTCCTCTATAAGCGCTGCTCCTGCTGCGGAAAGCTATGGAATGTTTCCGCATGCATAACGTCGCTCGCAGACGTATACATTTGTCCGAGCTGCGCCATGCGCCGCCGGAAACGAAATAGGCGGCGCGTCTCGCACAGCGGCTTTGCGGCCGTGCAAACGCGCCATCCATAATAACGCCATCTATCTTGTTTCGCACAATCCCATACAGAATAAAAAGTCAACATATCCTTGCCGCTGTTTGCCCTTCCGGATCTCCGGAAGGGCTTTTTTTATATTAATTTTATAATTTTTTATCGAATTATGTCGAAGAAATTCCCCATTTGCAGTTTTTGTCGAATTTTTTTCTATTCTTTTGTAGAGGCCGGACTCACAAAAAAGAAAGGATGTTTCCCATGACGATTCAAGAACTGCTTTTTCGTTTGGGCGTTTTATCAAAAAGCAAAGCGTACCAGCCGATTGTTTACGCCATCGAGCTGCGGCTGTCGTCCGAGGGCTGGGACCCGTCTTTGAAAAAACTGCAGCAGGAAGTTGCAAAAGTTCACGCCTGCACATACGACACATTCAAGCAAAACATCAAGCACGTAATTGATGATATCTGGTCGCATAACCGCGAACGTTTGAATGAGCTTGCCTTTCTCGAGCTGGAGGATAAACCAACCGTCTCCGAATTCCTCGATATTCTCTATGTGTATCTTGCAAGAAATCGGGAACAGGGAAAATAGAAGGAGGCGGCGCGCAGGCGATCCCCTCGAAAAACAGTCAGGAGCCTTCCCCCTGGAAAGCTCCTGCCCCATACCGTTTTATTCCGGCCTCTTTTCTGTTTTACAGCAGATCAATGCCCGCACGCATACAGGCGGCGCGTGTCTGCGCGTCCCACACAGACGCCTGCACCTCGCCGATGTGCGCTTTTCCCAAAAGCGCCATGCACAGCCGGGACTGGCCAATGCCGCCGCCAATGGTCAGCGGTAATTCACCGGCAAGCAGCGCACGGTGGAAGTCCAGCGTACGGCGTGCCTCACAACCCGCCTCGGTCAACTGACGGTCAAGCGACTCCGGGCTGACACGGATTCCCATGCTGGATATCTCCACAGCGCGGCCCAGCACATCCGACCACAGAAGAATATCGCCGTTTAAGTCCCAATCGTCGTAGTCCGGCGCACGGCCGTCATGGCGCTGGCCGGACCGCAATTTTTTCCCGACCTGCGTCAAAAACGTCGTGCGGTGCTCACGTACAAAAACGTCCTCGCGCTCACGCGGGGAAAGCGACGGATACCGGTCCTCAAGCTCCTGTGTAGACACAACGGCGATATTCCGATCGATATCCAAAGAGACGTCCTCATAGCGGCATGTCAAAACATCGCGCGTAATGCAGACAGCATCCATAATACGGCGCACCGTATCTATCAGATAGTCCATCGTGCGCTGCTGCGGCGTAATGACCTTTTCCCAGTCCCACTGATCCACATAAATGGAATGGAGGTTATCCATTTCCTCATCGCGCCGGATCGCGTTCATATCCGTATAAAGCCCTTCTCCCGGTTTAAAACCGTAACGGTACAGCGCCATGCGTTTCCATTTTGCCAGCGAATGCACAACCTGTGCATCCGTACCGGTCTCCTTGATATCAAAGCTCACCGGTCTCTCTACGCCGTTTAAATCATCATTTAGGCCCGTGGAAGCCTCGACAAAGAGCGGTGCCGAAACGCGTTTCAGATTAAGCGCCATGGAAAGCGAATCCTCAAAAGTTCGTTTGATCAGCGCAATTGCATCCTGCGTACGGTAAAGATCCAGCTTCGGCCGGTATCCCTCAGGGATTACGGTTCTGCTCATTCAGGTATCCCCCAATCTATCAAAAGTTTGATTTTTCCGGTGTCCTGCGAAATCTGCTGGCCAACAACCCCGGTTTCTGATATACTGAAAACGTTTCAGCGTAATTGTTTTTGAGTGCGGAGGACTGCCCATGCCCGATTTGCCTCTTTTTGACAACCATGATTCCCGGATCCGGCATTATGACCTGCTGCTGGAGCGTCCGCTTACAGGCATCCCGTATTACAAACTGCCGGAAGGGTATCGTTTTACCCATTATCAGGACGGCGACCGGGACGCGTGGATCTCTATCGAACAGAGCGCCAAAGAGTTTTCCAGCGCCGGCCAGGGCCTGGACGCCTGGCGCCGGTACTACTCCGGCCGAGAAAACGAGTTAAAAGACCGGATGGTCTTTATCGTCGCAGACAACAACGAAAAAGTGGCCACCGCCACTGCGTTTTACGACATCGACGGGAAGGACGGCCCGGAAACCGGATGGCTGCACTGGGTCGCCGTCAAACGAAGCCATCAGGGCAAAGGCCTCGCAAAGCCGCTGCTCTCTCATACGTTTGCGCGTATGAAAGCGCTGGGATATACGCATGCCAGGATTCACACACAGACCACTACCTGGCTCGCCTGCAAGATCTATCTTGATTTCGGATTTCTTCCCGTTCCGCAAAATGCGGTCAGCAGTGCGGCAGGCTGGCGCATCATGAAACGTCTTACCGGGCACCCGGCACTTAAAGCATTTCCCTGCGCGACAGACGACGAGGTTCTTTCCGCCAGTTTATGAGGTCAGATCTCATGCATATGGCGCCATAAACGCGGGTATTCCTCCGTCTATCACGGGCAGTTATGCAACAATACGTTTTATTATAGTACCGTATCGTGTTTTTGTCAATGACCGCACACTTGACAACACCGGCGCCAAAGTGCTAAAATAATTACATTCAGCGTCTTGGAAGGTCGATTTTTTCATGTGGTACCGCTATGAAACACATATGCATTCGCGCGAGGGCAGCGCTTGTGGAAAAGCCGGTGCCGCCGATATGATACGTGCCTACCACGCGGCAGGATATGCCGGCGCTGTCTTAACCGACCATTTTATTTTCGGCAATACAGCCGTACCCCGGAATCTTCCATGGGAAGAGCGTATGCAGCGTTACTATGACGTTTATCTCCGCGCAAAGCCGGTCGCAGAGGCGTTGGATTTTGATCTCCTGTTTGGAATAGAACACGCTTACGGGAACTCCAAGGAAATCCTGATATACGGCATCGACGTTGCTTTTTTAAAACGGAATCCGGATATACCCACCCTTTCCGTTGAGGAATTCGGGCGCCGGGTTCATGCCGCGGGGGGATATATTTCGCATGCGCATCCCTTCCGTGACAAACCCTATATCAGGCATCCGGAGATTGAACCCACAGTTTCCATGTGCGATGCAATCGAAGTCTATAATTTTTCCGACTCTGCTCAAACAAATGCCAGGGCGGCGGCGTTAGCGGATCGTTTGGGTCTGGCAAAGATGTCCGGAGCGGATGCGCACTGGGCGGATTATGAGGGAATCGGGCAGGCCGGGCTCGCTTTTCCTTGCAGGTTGCGTACCGGTGAGGCATTTGTTGCAGCGCTGCGCGCCGGCAAGGGACGGTTAATCATCGGCGGAAAAATTGTTTAATCCGTTTATATGCTTTGAAACACGAATTTCTATGCGCGGGTATGGCGGAATTGGCAGACGTGTTGGATTTAGGTTCCAATGCCGCAAGGCGTGCAGGTTCAAGTCCTGTTACCCGCACCAATGCGAATGGTGATACAGTATTTGAAAGATGCTGTATTACCATTCGCTTTTTTATTGCTACAAGCAAATGGTGAAAGCGGTCAGTATGGCTTGATCCTTTATAGACACCAAGCCGACACCGAGTTCTTGCAGACGATTGATGTACGCATAGGTGTCCAAGTAATTGCGGCACAACCGGGTCATGCCCTTTATGACAACGGCGTCCATCCGTCCCTCTGCGGCGGCCTGTGTGACATCCCTCAGTCCGGGCCGGTCCGGAGAAATACCGCTTCGGATCTCCCGTGTCTCGCCGGCAATCACCCATCCCTGCTCTTTGGCCCAGCAACGCAGATACTCCATCTGGCAGTCCAGCACTTGGTTTGTGCCGCCCCGGTCAATCCGTCCGTAAAGCCAGACGCGCTTTGGCGCTGCCATGCGCTCACCCCGCTTTCTCGGCAGGGACGTAGCTGACATAGACGCCCTTTCGCGTGTTCATGGTGATGTCCGGCATGGGGAGCGGTAGGGCCTGTGGGATGGAGACGACGCCGACACAGTGATAGTGAATGGTGAGCTTCTGTTGCCACACGCCGTCCACCTTTTCCGCCTGATGAACTTCGATTTTTTCAATCAGCTCATTGAGCATCCTCGGGGTCAGCTTTCTGGCCCGCGTATATTTGCGGATGGCAGAGATAAACATATCCGCCGTGACAGCCTTGCTTTTGGTGCGCTCCACAGCGCCCTGCAAGGCTTTTATTTTATCCCGCAGCTCCTTCTGTTCCGCCTCATACTTGGACGACATCCGTGCAAATCGCTCATCGGTGATCTTGCCCGCTACATTGTCCTCATAGAGCCGCTCAAACAGGTTGTCCAACTCCTTGTCGCGGTAGATGGCGGCGTCCAGCTCCCGGATTGCGGCGCGCACCTCGTCCGCAGCAGCTTTCTGAGAGAAACCCATCATCAGTTTGGCGAACTCCTTTTCATATTGGCTGACGAACTTCGTCAAGCGCCGAATTTCCGCCAGCACCACCTGCTCTAAGAAGTCTGTTCGGATGTAGTGGGTCGAGGTACAGGTCCCTCGGTTGCCCTTGTAATTGGAGCAGTTAAAGTAGGTGATTTCGGGATTCCCCTGATTGAAGTGGAAATGCAGGTTATTCCCGCAGTCAGCGCAGACCAGCAGGCCGGAGAACATATTTTTCTCACCCTCATGGGTCCGGCGCTTACGGATTTTCCCGCGCTTTTTCTGTACTTTCTCCCATGCAGACCGCTGGATAATCGGTTCATGTACATCGAGGAAGATAGCCCAATTTTCACGGTCATTTTCCAGCCGCCGCTTATTTTTGTAGGACTTGGAGTAGGTCTTGAAGTTGAGCACGTCCCCGCAATATTCCTGAAGCGTCAGGATGCGGGTAATGGTGGAACTGTTCCAATGGCAGGGGTCATACTTAGGAGCCTTACCGGGCCGGTGGATGCCTTTCTGCTGCCAGTAGAAACGCGGCGTCAGGATACCATCCTTGGAGAGCGCGTCCGCAATCTGCTCCACACCGTATCCATCCAGACTCATGCGGTAGATGCGGCGGACCACAGCGGCAGCTTCCTCGTCAATGATCCAACGCTTGGGATCATCCGGGTCTTTCTGATACCCGTAGGGGGGCTGTCCCATCGGTTCTCCGGCGTTGCCCTTGATTTTATTGCTGATCCGGCGCTTCTTGCTGATGTCGCGGGCGTACCACTCGTTGAACAGGTTGCGGATGGGCGCCAGCTCGTTCTCTCCTTCGGCGGTGTCGATGTTGTCCGAAACCGCCACCAGGCGGATGTCGTGCTCCGGGAAAAACTCCTCGGTCAGCCGCCCCACCTCAATGTAGTTGCGGCCCAGCCGGGACAGATCCTTCACAAACACGGCGGCGGCCTTGCCGGCGGCAAGCTGTTCCATCATGTCGTTGAAACCGGGGCGGTCCATCGTGACGCCGGAGATGCCGTCATCCAGGAAGTGGACCAGATTGGTGTAACCTTTTTCCTTCGCCACCTTGGTCAGCAGTTTCTTTTGATTTCCGATGCTGTAACTCTCGCCCTCCAGGTTGTCATCGCGGGAAAGCCGCTCATAGAGGAACGCGGTCACATCACGGGATTTGCGGTTGTTCGACTGTCTCATTCAGTCCTCCTTCCTCCGGGACAGCCGAATAGCAAATATAACTTGTCTATGTTCATTATACCGCCGTCCGCCGTCCCTGTCAGCCGGGTCCGGAAGATTTACTTTGCTTCGCTCTCGGACTTCATCAGCCGCAGAAGGATGCTGCCCAGGGTATCCGGGCCATCTTGCCGAAAAACAGGTTCAACGACAAACGACCTATCCCTTCTCCATCACGGAAAACGGCGCCATCGTGCGGGTGGAAACCGAAGCTGGCGTGGGCTTCCTCAACCATGCTCAGACTGGCTCTCTGAAGGTGGTAAAGACAGCCGATGATGACCAAATCGAAGGCCGCACCTTCAAGATCACCGGAACCGACTTCATGGGCAACGCCTATGAGCAGGAATTCCAGACCGATGGGAACGGTGAGATCAACGTCACCCTCCGGGTGGGCGAATACACTGTTTCCGAGGTGGCCGGTGAGGATGCTGAACAGTATATCCTGCCGGATGACCAGACCGTGGAGATCCTGGCTGGCGAAACCGTCACCGTGGCGATGCACAACAAGCTGGTGCCGGAAGTTCCCACCGTTCCTCAGACTGGGGACAGCCCCTGGATGCCTGCAGTTTTAATTGGCCTTTCCGCTCTGGCGGTGCTGGCAGGCGGCGGGCTCCTCGCCATGCACCTTGCGGGCAAAAAGAAGAGATCCGCAGGCGGCCATGACAGGGACCAGGATATCCGATGAAAACCTTCCTGAAAGGTTTCTGCATCGGCCTGCTGTGCCTGAGCCTGTTGGGACTTGCGTGGTTTTTGGTGCTCCAGCCGGGGCTGACCAATGGGGAAGCGCAGACCCTAAAAGAGGAATACACAGTACACCCCCTCCCCGGAGCCGAAAGCTCCGGGGAGGAACCGGCTGGGAATGAACAAACCGGCCAGGAACAGGAGCCGGAAGCCATTGTAGACCTCTCGGCCCTGCAGGCGGAATACCCGGATATCAAGGGGTGGATCACCATCCCCGGAACCTGCGTGGACTACCCTGTTCTGCAAAGCGGCGCCCAAGACCCCGAATACTACTTGCGGCGCACCTATAAAGGGGAATGGCGCACAGCCGGCAGCATTTTCTTTCAGTGGGACTGCACCCCGGAAAGCCGGAACACCGTGGTCTACGGACACAACATGAACGACGGAACCATGTTCGCTGTGCTTCAGAAGATGGCCGATGCAGCATTCCGGGAAGAACATTCCGAAATCCTCCTGCAGACGGAAACCGGGCTGCAGGAGTACACCATCGTGGCTGTGCTGAAAACGGATATCCAAAAGCTCTCCTTTAACCGCACCGTATTCGCTGACGATGGGGATTTTCTGTCCTTTCAGCAGGAACTGCTTGCACAGCCGCTGTATCACGACCCAGCATTTATTCCCGGCGCAGGCCACCGACTGCTGACCCTTGTTACCTGTTCCTATGAATGGGATAACGCCCGCACGGTGGTTGTCGCCGTACAAAAGTGAGGTGAGCATGAACCTATGGAACCGAAAGCAATTATAGTCATTGTCCTGTGCGCTGTCATTTTAGGCGGCCTTGTTTTCCTGCACATTCGCAACCGCAGGAAAAAGTAGCCCCGCCTAAAGTTTTCAATGTCGCCACATAATCGAAAAAGTATCTTATCCTGCATCTCTGATTTTCCCTATATAGTGTGATTGCCCCATGGGGGTAAAATTCAGAAAAGGAGAATTCACATGAATGTACAGGAAAAGATGACGATGCTCAAATGCTATGCTTACCAAAAGCGAGAAACCCAAGGTGACGCAGGCGCAAAGGAAGCGGATATTCTGAATAACTGGATAGACGAATCCTGCTTATCCGGTGAAGTAACCCCGGAGGAAATTGACCAGGCCTGCCGCCTGTCGGAATATGAGGTTATGTATTTTGGCGACAAGCACTTTACCATTTTTCCAGAAGAACGGGGAGAAATTCTCCAATGGCTGCAGGATTTAACCAAGAGCAGCCTGTTGTCAGAAGAAACTAAAAGCCGCATATCCAAAGCGCACGGGCTTTTAGCTGAGGAATGGGGAAAATCAACGTAAGTTCGTTTAAAGCAGAACTGGGCGGGGTACCAAAACTCCGCCCATATTTTATTGCACTGGAGGGATTGATTGAAGAAACTTGGACTTTTAGACCGGCTGGCAGAGCAGCACCGCACCTTCATCTCCAACCTGCGCCTGCAGCCCACCCTAAAATGGGAGGCCCTTGGAGACTTGTACCATCTGGAGAACAAAGAGCAGTACCCGCTGAAGGAGTGGGAAGAAGCCGTGTCCTACCTGCTGGGCTGCGAGGTGCGGTTTGCCAATTATGAGGACATCGGGAAAAGCCTAAAGCCCTTTTCCCTGAAATTGAGGTGACGCCATGAATCAATTTTACACCGCCGAATCCGTCACGGAGGGACACCCGGATAAGCTGTGCGACCTCATAGCCGACAGTGTTCTGGATGACTGCCTTTCCCATGACGCTCTCTCCCGTGTGGCCTGCGAAGTGCTGGCCACCAAGGGGCAGGTCATCGTAGCTGGCGAGATCACCAGCCTGCACGAACCCCAAATCCCGGCCATTGTCCGTTCCGTGCTGCGGAAGGTGGGCTACGACCCCGCCCGGTACGCTGTCCAATGCCTCATCCATAAGCAAAGCCCGGATATTGCCGCAGGGGTGGACTGTTCCTTAGAGCAGCGAAGGGAATCACTCAGAGATCCTGTCCTCCGCTTGGGTGCTGGTGACCAGGGGGTCATGGTTGGGTACGCCTGTTCGGAAACCCCGCAGATGCTGCCTCTTCCCGTTGTACTGGCCCACCGGCTGACCAGCTGTCTCACCACAGCCCGGAAATCCGGCATGGTGCGGGGCCTGCGCCCGGATGGCAAAGCCCAGGTCACAGTGGAATACGACGAGGATGGACGCCCCCTGCGGCTGGACACGGTTGTCCTCTCCGCCCAGCACAGCCCGGAGAAGCCCGCCGATGAACTGTTTTGGGAACTCACCGACAAGGTGCTGACCCCGGCGCTGCAGGCGCTTCCCCCGGACGAGGATACCAAGATCCTGCTGAACCCCTCCGGGCGTTTTGTGCTTGGAGGCCCGGTGGCCGACACCGGCCTCACCGGAAGAAAACTCATGGTGGACAGCTATGGTGTGTTCGCACCCCATGGGGGCGGCGCCTTTTCCGGGAAGGACCCCACCAAGGTGGATCGTTCCGGGGCATATATGGCCCGCTACATCGCCAAAAACCTCGTAGCCGCCGGGCTGTGCAGCCGGTGCCAGGTGACGCTGGCCTATGCCATCGGAAAAGCCGAGCCGGTGATGGTGGAGGTGGATACCTTCGGCACCGGCGCCATCTGCGCCGACGATTGCCTCGCAGATGCGGTGCGCCTTGTGTTCGGGCTGACCCCTTCGGAGATCATCGCCCAGCTGGACCTGTTGACGCCCCGCTATACCCAAACCGCAGCCTACGGGCATTTTGGCAAGCCGGAACTCCCATGGGAGCGCACCGACCAGGCCAAAATCCTCCGGGCAACGGTAATCTAAGACAAAGGAAGGAGCATTCCCATGCCCGGAGTGAGCAAAGAGCAGATCGCCGCCGCCAAGCAGATGACTGCCATCGAGTTTTTGCGCCGGTTTCGCCCCAATGAACTGGTCAAAAGCGGCAGCCGTGGTGAGTTCCAGCTGAGGGAGCACGACAGCTTCAAAATCAATGGGGAGTCCTCCATCTGGCATTGGAAAAGCCGGGATATCGGAGGGAAATCCGCTCTGGATTACCTCATCAAAGTGGAAGGGATGAAGTTTGTAGATGCGGTGCTGGCCTTGTGCGACGAATGCCCCGGCTACATCCCGCATCCGCCTCAACAGAAAAAGAGGCCGGAGTTCATCCTTCCACCGGCAGCCGTGAACAACCGCAGGGTGTTCGCCTATCTGCTGAAGCGAGGGATCAGCCGTGGGGTTATCGAAGCCTGCGTCCGGGCAGGGATCCTCTATGAAAGCGCAGACTACCACAACGCTGTTTTCGTCGGCAGGGATGAAACCGGCACTGCCCGGTATGCCTTCCTGCGCGGCACCTACACACGGGGAGAACCCTTCAAGGCAGAGGTGCCGGGCAGCGATAAGCGGTTTTGCTTCCTGCTGCCGCCGAAGGGGAAAACCAACCGGGTGGCTGTGTACGAAGCCGCCATTGAACCCATGGCCCATCTGACGCTGGAAGGGACTACAGACAAATGGCGGCTGTCCCTCGGCGGCATCTATGCGCCGGAAGAAGGACAGCGGCAGGAACGGGAGGCCAAGAACCCCCTTGCGCTGGATGCTTTTCTGGAGCGCCACCCGGAAATCGAGGAAATCGAAATCTGCACCAACAACGATTTTGCCGGGTGCTGGGCCGCAGCCCACATCGAGAGAGCCTATCAGGGCCGGTACCGCATGGTGAAGAACCTGCCCCGGCGAGAGGGCTGCGACTATGGCGACCTGGCAAAAGAAAACTATGAACGGCGAACCGCCCGGAGCCTTTCGGACGGTTCCCGATAGAAAGAAGGTCATGCAATCGACAAGAAGGAAATCACACTGAAACTTTACTCCCCGCTGAAAGGGGATTTCTTTCCCCAGGAGGTCTACGACGATATCGATTGGATGGATCGAGTGGGGCCGGACGAGTTCTCTGGATTTGAACTGGCGGATTATGAGGAATCCATCCGATCCGCCGTAAAAGACTCCTTTAGGGGAACGGACGGGGATCTCATGCCCTACTTTTCAGAGAAGCGAGACCCCGGCGTCAAGGCAAAGGTGCTCAGCGCCATCCTCTCGGTGGAACTCCGGGACGGGGAACTGATGGGCTGCATCACCGTCCGGTTGAAAGAACCTCTGAACGATGTGGAAATGAAAGCTCTCCAGGAGTATCTGCGGGGCCAGTTTTCCGATGGCTGGGGCGAGGGCTTCGAGCAGTGGGAAATCTATACGGATGATGGTACGCTCTACGTCCATTTTTGGAACGAGGACTCCTTCTCCTTCGAAGCCGTGCCGGCGCAGGCCGCAGAGCCTACAAAAGAGCCGCCTGTTCCCAAACGCCCCAAAATGAAGCTGGCCGGCATGGACGGAAACATCTTCTTTATCCTCGGCAAGGCTTCCCAGCTTCTCAAGAGAAGCGGACAACCGGAGCAGGCCAAGGAGATGACAGATCGTGTCTA
>URVL01000006.1 GCA_900551265.1 uncultured Eubacteriales bacterium
GCCGTTTAAAAAATTCTGCCACTCGTCCGGTACAATAAAGGGATTCGGCTTTTCTCCAAGATGTTTTATCTTTTCTTCTGCATGGTTGTTCCAAAAATGGTTGCCGATGAACACATCCACATGCTGCTGATACACCTTATCGATGCTGTGTAAAAAATCATCCCGATAGGAAAGAGGCAATCCATACTGGTCCAAAAACGCACGCGTCAAAGAATTTGTCCCCGCTCCGCCGAACATTCCCGCACGATAGACGGTGCCGTCCTCTTCCACGTTAAAAAACAGCGACATTGTGCCCGGCGTATGTCCTGGCGTCGCAATAAAATCAATCACCGTCTTACCCAGCGTCAAACGATCTCCATCCTGAAGCAAAACGTCCGGCTCAAACGGTTCAATGTACTGATAAAACCCCAGCTCCTTCGCCCAGGTCAGGTCAAGCGTCCCATTCGCGTAATCACGGTCTGCCGCGCCCAGGTATGTCCTGGCGCCTGTCAATTCCGCCAAAGCCCGCGTTCCACCACAATGGTCATAGTGCCCATGAGAATGGATAATATGCCGGATTGCATATGGATCAAAGCCCAGGGCGCGCACATTCTCCAGCAGGCGATAAAGAGTCTGCGGATAGCCGGTGTCAATTATGACAAGTCCGTCTTCCGTGTCCAGCATATGTGAAGACCCCTCGTAGGACCCAACAAAATATAGATTGCCAATTACACGAAACGGTTTTACTTTACATTCCCAATATGGAAATACCACTAATTTCTCCCCTTTTGGCTATTAAAAAAGTCCTCACGTCTACCGCATAGAACGGTGCTTAATTGACGTACCGTCATTTCTACTATATCACTACATGTCAAACAATGCAATGTTTCTTGTATTTCCCGATTATTCCGGTTATAATATGAACAGAAAGGGGGCTCCGTCATGGAAAATCTGGATCAGATACGCGATCAAATTATAGAAATTGCCGATCCAACATTGATATATCTATTCGGTTCGCTGGCCAAGGGTACCGCCCGGCCGGAAAGCGATATTGACTTGTGTATTGTTGCGCGAACAGATCATAAGCGGCGTCTTCTGACAGAACTTTATTTTCAGGTGGATGCCGAACGGCCAATCGATTTCTTACTTTATACGCCTGAAGAATGGGAACGCTGCCTCCAAGACGAACATAGTTTCGCGACTGTCATAAGCCGTGAGGGGGTGCTTCTCTATGGCTGACAGCAAACGGTATCGCGATTGGTATGATAAAGCCCGGCACGATCTGGATGGCGCACGTATCTTGCTGCGAGAAGGTGCACTTTATGATCTTGCCGCGTTTCATTGCCAGCAATCTATTGAAAAAGCACTGAAGGGCTGGCTCTTGAAACAGTCTGGCCGGCTCTATGACGGACACAGTCTGGTATTTCTCTCGCGCGAAGCCAAACGGCGAGGAGCGCCTCTTGAGCGTGTGATGCATGATTGTGCCTACGTCAACCAGTTTTACATTGAAACACGCTATCCCGCCGATGTTCCCGAGGCTCTTGACCGTGAGGACGCGGAAGAGTGCTGCCGGATTGCGGAGGAAGTATTGGAAATTTTAATGGGAATTGATGTGTAACGAAAACGTTCCTGGCATCTAGGAAAGATGACAGGAACGTTTTGCTGTCTTGATCCGATATTACACAAGCTGCATTCCGGACCGGGCTGCCATATCCCGGATATGATCCAGTCCCAGCGTCACACGGTTATCAATGACGCTGAAATTTCCGATTAAAGCATCCGGAAGAAAATCGGCAAAAAGCATGTTTGCGCCAGCGTTCAATGCAAGTAAATTTCCCTCGTCATCAGCGAGGCCCTTAGTTAAATCATGACCTGGCTGCTGCGCCGTAATATTAATTTCCGGCATCATCAGGCGCAATATGGCAATCTCTCGCAAATTCAGATAAATATCTCCGCGTCCACCCTCGGCGGCAAGCGGCGTACCCTTGGCCGGCATATACGGAATCACCGGCGCCCAACTGATGGAAAGTTCCTGCATCAGCAAAATATCATCCGCCAGCTGTGAAAGCGTATGCCCAGGGTAGTCCACAATATTGCCGGACGCCAGTTTCATCCCGCTTTTCTTAACAGCCTCAATACTTCGCATTCGCCTGTCAAAATCCGTTGAAGGATTCAACCTGTTAAACGTCTCGCGGTCCGACATCTCAAATTTCAAGACATACTCATCTGCTCCCAGGGATGCAAACGCCTCATATTGTTCCGGGGAAAATTCTCCACATGCAAGGCTTAAATGAAGACCCAATGCCTTAACGCCCCGTATGATCTGCAAAATATTCTCATATCCATATTTCGGATCTTCACCGCTGATAACAAACATGCGCTGGAAGCCCATCTCCTTCGCCGTACGGGCGGCCGCAATCACATCCTCGGCCGAGATGCGGTAGCGTTCTATCTGGCTCTCTGCGCGCATGCCGCAGTAAAGGCAGCGGTTCCGGCAGATATTTGAAAATCCAAGCATCGCGCTTGACACAAGTTCATTCCCGCGCTGCTCGCAATAAACTTTTTTAGCTTCCGGAATGACCGTATTTTGAAATTCTTCGTAGGGAATTGAAAGCAATTCCAATATTTCTTTTTTGGTAGAAGGTTTCATTGCAATGTCCTCATTTCTATTACTTCTGCCTCCATCATCATGGCTTCCGCCGGATCATGTGTGACCATGACAACTGTTTTGCCGATTGTTCGGCGCCTCATTTCTGCGGCAACCGTTTCTCGTGTGGCTTCATCCAGGCCTTTAAACGGCTCATCCAAAATCAGCAGTTCTCCTTCTGCGAGTACTGCCCTGGCAATGGCGACACGGCGCTTCATTCCACCGGAAAGTTCTCGAACAGGCACGTGTGTACTGCCGGAGAGGCCAAGTGAGGAAAGGCAGCGCGCAATTTCCTCATCCGAAACAGACTTCCCGGTTACAAGGCGTACATTGGTTACGGCAGAAAAATCCTCGCAGAGTCTTTCCTCCTGAAAGACAGCGGACATCCGCCCCGGCAAGCCCGTAATCGTGCCACGGTCTGTCCGCTCCAAACCCAGGAGTATATTCAGTAACGTTGTTTTCCCACAACCGGACGGTCCCATTACACAGGAAATCCTGCCTGCTCGGAATATCGCCGAAAAATCCTCAAGCACTCGCTTTTCGCCGAAATTTTTATATAAATGTTTCACTTCGATGTCCTTCATAGGCGCACCAGCTTTCTAAAACCATATCGCAACAGCGCCAAAAACAGTTTTTCAAATGCAATGCTGATGACAACAATGATGACCGTCCAGGCAAATAAGTCCACTGTATTGAGGTACGCTTTCGCGTTATAAAGCATTTCTCCTATTGATCCATCCGGAATGCCAATGATCTCTGCCGCAATGCCCGCCTTCCAAGAAAGACCGAGGGACATGCTGCACGCGGAAATGAGATATGGCCGGATTTGCGGCAGCCAGATATACACAAGCCTGCGATTCCATGGTATGTGAAATACGTCTGCCATTTCCGTCATTTTTCGATCTGTACTGCGGATTCCCTCGAGTACATTGGTGTATATGATGGGAAGCACCATTAAAAATGAAATAAAGATGGAAAGCTCCGATGAAGTAAGCCAAATCAAACTGATGATGATGAATGATGCAACCGGCACAGATTTAATTGCCGTGAATATGGGCCAAAAAAACGTTTCTAAAATAGGGAACTTTCCTGCCAGAATTGCCAACAGCACGCCTAAGCACAGCGCCAGAGAAAAACCGCCTACAATTCTGATAAAGCTAAACCAAATCGAAGCAAAAAAGGCAGGTTCCTGCCAAATGGTCGCAAGCCTCGCCAATACGGAGAGTGGCGAGGCCAGCAATATTTTTTGGTTTAGCGCCATGGCCGCCGCCTGCCATAAGGCAAGAGCCAGCAGCACGGCGGCCAACTTTTGCAGTTTTTTCTTATCCTTCATAATAGAAATCATCGCCGGGGAGCGTCCCGCCTACCGAGTCCGCGTTCTGCTCAAACAGCACCTGGAGATAACCGTCCATCGGTTCTTTCATATCAGTACCGGCAATATAGGTAATGTTGCAATAAGGAATGGCTTTTTCCGCAATTGCCGCCTGAACAATATCAAACTTTTCAACAAGTTGGGCGGCCTCCGCTATATTTTCATTGACATACTCCGTGGAAGCCTGATACTCTTCCAGGAAATCGGCTATGGCCTGCGGATGCTCTTCGGCAAAATCCTTTCGTACAATCAAAACGCCCGTCAGCAGCATGCTGCCGTTATCCAGCGCATCCCATGCTTCCGTCAGATCGATGGCAACGCGGAGACCTTCAACTGAATTCTGCGCAACCGTGACAAATGGCTGCGGCAGCATTGCCACGCCACTCTCAGCCGCTGCTAAAGTAGAGACGACCTCAGTCGGTTCGCTCTTCCACTCTATGGTCACATCAGTATCCGGATCCACGCCGTTTTCAGAAAGGATATAACGGAGCGCATATTCCGGTGTAGAACCCTTTCCAGTCGCATAGATCGTCTTACCGGCAAGATCTGCAATGGAGTTGACTGTCTCGCCCTTTTCCACAATATAGATTACGCCCAGCGTATTGATGGCCAGCAGCTGTACGGCGCCCTCTGTATTGTTATACAGCACAGAGGCCAGGTTTGCAGGCACCGCTGCAATGTCAAGCTCTCCCTGGATCAACTTCGGTGTCACTTCGTCGGCGCTGCCCGCGATTGTGAACTCATAATCATTTGCAGATGCGCCAGTCTCGTCATCCTCCATGACTTTTACAAGTCCCATGGACGTCGGTCCCTTCAGTCCGCCAATGCGGATCACGACGTCCTCCTCCTCCGGTTGTGCGGCACATCCGGCAAACGCCATGACGATGAGCGCCAACGCCAATATCAGTGAAACAGTTTTCTTCATAGTCTGATAACTCCCTTCGCTTTTCGCTGTATGCATTATAAACCATTTTTGTAGACAATTGCGTTGCATAAGCAACAAATATAAAGATCATTTCGTAGTAAAAATATTGGTAATAAAGAACTCATTTTTGTGAAAATTGATGATACCTTCTTCACGCATCCGCCCCAGCTCCCGCGAAAGCGCACTTCGATTCACACCAAGGTACGTAGCCATGTCGTTGCGATCGAACGGAATTGTGAATTTCTGTTTTCCGCAACGGCTGCTGTACTGTGAAAAAAATGTAATCAACTTATCACGAATGGATATTTTAGATAAAATTTGAATACGGTCATTCATCGCAAGTGTCCGGCTGGCAAGCATTGCGGTAAAACGATTTGCCAGCATCAAGTCACGGTGTGTTGGGTTATAATCGGGATTTTGGATCCGTTCCGTATTCATCCAAAGAACCACCGAATCCGTAACACTGCGTATATATACAGGAGCGTCACGATGCAAAAAACAGAGCGATTCTCCAAAGGTGTCGCCTTCGCTCACATTTGCCATAATCATATGGTTCCCGTCAATATCATCCATATAAACCTGTATGGTTCCGGAAAGCACAAGGCCAAAGTTTTCCAAAGGTGCAGTGACCCGGTTTAGGAAATCACCTTTTTCATGGATCTTTTCCGTTGCAGAAAAAAATTGCAGTGCATAGGTAAAGTCTTCTTTTGAAAGTTCAGAAAACAACATGCATTTTTTAATAATATCATGATACATTTTGAATTCTCCCACCAAAGCTTAACGATATTTTATCATATTTTTGTTGCAGATGCAACCACTATAATATAGCTATTTAGTATAATTTATAGTATAATAAAATCAATTAAAAAAACGCAACGGAGGTTATTCTATGTACTGCACCAAACAAGTCACAAACGACCTGGTGTGGGTCGGTGGCAATGACCGCAGACTTGCCATGTTCGAGGGGGTTTATTCCGTACCGGACGGTGTCTCATATAATTCCTATCTCTTGCTGGATGACACCACCGTTCTCTTCGATACCGTTGACCGCGCTGTCAGTAAAATCTTTTTTGAAAATCTGGAGCATGCCTTGGCCGGCCGCAAGCTTGATTATTTGGTTGTTCAGCATATGGAACCAGACCATTCGGCGACAATCACCGAAGTGCTCCGCCGTTGGCCGGATACCGTAATTGTCTGCAATGCAAAGACAGAAACCATGATCCGACAATTTTTTGATCTGGATCTATCTGGAAAAATTTATCTTGTAAAAGAAGGCAGTGTGCTCAATACGGGGCATCACAGTTTAAACTTCGTTATGGCGCCAATGGTACACTGGCCGGAAGTGATGGTCACGTATGATTCTGTGGACAAGATCCTCTTTTCTGCGGATGCCTTTGGTACATTCGGTGCGTTAAACGGCGCGATGTTTGCTGATGAAGTCAATTTCGAGCGCGATTATATGGATGAAGCCCGCCGGTACTATACCAACATTGTCGGAAAATATGGCACACAGGTACAGGCGCTGCTCAGAAAGGCTGCCGGACTGGAAATCAATATGATTTGTCCGCTGCACGGTTTTGTCTGGCGTTCCAATATTGGCGATTACATTGACAAATATGCAAAATGGAGTTCCTACACACCAGAAGAGACAGGCGTCATGATCGCGTATGCTTCTGTCTATGGCAATACGGAAAACGCTGCTGAAGTTCTGTCCGCTCGGCTGCGCGACCGTGGTATCAAGACAGTCATGTTTGATGTCTCTGTCACGCCGGCGTCTGATATTATTGCCGCAGCATTCCGCTACAGTCACCTTGTTTTTGCTTCAACAACCTATAATGCAGGTGTTTTTGTTACGATGGAGGCGTTACTCCATGATCTTGCTGCGCATAACATTCAAAACCGAACTGTTGCTTTTATCCAGAACGGTTCCTGGGCTCCCACCTCCGGCAAGCTTATGCGCGATATTTTTGCGTCACTGAAAAATATTACTGTTGTGGAACCACTTCTGGACATCCGTTCCTCACTGAAGGAATCGCAGGGCAAAGAGATTGATGCACTGGTCGATGCGATTGTGCAAACAATGCCCAAGCCTGCAAGCACAGAAAGCAGCGGCGGCACGACGGATCCATCCGCTTTTTTCAAACTTTCTTATGGCTTGTTTGTCCTCTCTGCACGGGATGGAAGCAGCGACAATGGCTGCATCATCAATACCGTCACGCAAGTCACCGATTCACCAAAACGCATTGCTATCGCCGTCAACAAGGCAAATTATACCCACGACATGATCTTGCGTACTGGGTTGTTTAATGTTTCTGTTTTGACGGAAAGCGTTCCTTTTCAGGTCTTTCAGCACTATGGTTTTCAGAGTGGCCGGGATGTTAGTAAATTTACCGGAAATGAAGCCCGGAGTGAAAACGGCCTTTGCTATCTGACGGAGCATGTAAATGCGTTTTTCTCTGCAAAAGTTATAAAAACGGAGGATTATGGCACGCATACGCTGTTTGTAGCGGACGTCACAGAGGCGAAAGTGCTTTCAACAGAGCCCTCTGTCACATATGACTACTATTTTGAGCATATTAAACCAAAGCCGCAGCCCATGCAGGAGAAAAAACGCGGCTGGGTTTGTAAAATCTGTGGTTACTTCTATGAGGGCGACGAACTGCCGGCCGATTTTGTCTGTCCGCTGTGTAAGCACGGCCCTGAGGATTTTGAGCGCGTGGAATAAACTCTCAAGCGGGTGTTTCCGTTGAGATAAATAAAGAGAAAAGGAGCAAAATTTTATGAAGTACGTTTGCGATGTCTGCGGTTACGAGTACGACGAGGCGCTGGGCGATCCGGATAATGGCATTGCGCCCGGCACAAAGTGGGAAGACCTGCCGGACGATTTCGTCTGTCCGCTCTGCGGTGTCGGCAAGGACAATTTCTCAAAAGCCGAATAAAACAAAATTTTGCGAGCCGGTATTCAATCATACCGGCTCGCTTTCTATTTATTGGCGGATACGAAGTCTTCATCCCAATCTCAATTGCTGAAAGACCACACGGGTTTCTGCAATCGTGCACGCAGAGATCAAGATACGCACATTTTCTGCTTCTGCCTTCACGTTTTTTATGACGGCATCGTAATAAATCTTTTTCGATAAAAAAGGTGGTTTGCAACAATCTGCAAACCACCTTAAAGTCTGTTTTTCTTATCTCGCCAATAACATCTTTACATAAACCAGTCTTGCACAGACACACAGCACTTCCATCGCGGCTTTCAGTTCCTCTACAGCTGGAAACGTCGGTGCAATACGCAGGTTGCGGTCATGCAGATCACGCCCGTAAGGGTACGTAGCGCCCGAAGGCGTCAAATTGACGCCCAATTCCTGGCAAAGCTCATAGGTCTTCTGCGCACATCCATCGGGCAAATCAAGACTGAAGAAGTATCCGCCCTTCGGATCGCCCCAATTTCCAATGCCGTAGGGCGCAAGACCCTCGCGAAACGTCTCATTTACAACGTCAAATCGAGCGCGCATGATCTCGGCATGACGTGCCATATGTGCACGCATGGCTTCCGGAGTCTTGAAAAATTTGATATGCCGCAGTTGATTCATTTTATCCGGACCGATTGTCTGCGTTTGCAGCGCCGGCATCATCCACTTCCGGTTCAGTGGATCCAACGCCATAAAGGCAACACCTGCGCCCGGGAATGTAACTTTGGAGGTTGATGAGAAATAGAGTATGCGGTCTTCATGCCCATACTCCCGGCAGACAGCAAAGATATCATCCAGCGGAACATCCTCATAAACATAATGTATCGCATAGGCGTTATCCCATATGATACGGAAATCCGGCGCGGCAGTTTCCATTTTAGCCAATCTGTGCACAACTTCGCTGGAAAACACAACGCCCGTGGGATTGGAAAACTTCGGAACGCAAATCAGTCCACGTACTGCAGGATCTTTTACAAGATCTTCCACAGCATCCATATCAGGACCGTCCGGTGTCATCGCAACCGTGACCAGTTCAATGCCAAAGCTCTCGAGAATCTTAAAATGGCGGTCATATCCTGGAGACGGGCAAAGGAATTTCACTCGTTTTCCAAACCAGGGACCGTCTCCACCCGGAACGCCAAAAAGCATCATACGCGCCACAACGTCATAAATCATGTTCAGGCTTGAGTTTCCGCCGATGATAATGTAGTCCTCCGGTACACCAAATACGTCCGAAAACAGCCGGCGAAGTTCCGGCACGCCCGTAAACAGATTCGCAGCATACGTACGGCAGTCCGTACCATTCTGTGCAAAGCAGTCTTCGCGGCTTCGGATCGTATCATTCAGTCCAAGCGACAAATCCAGCTGCTCCGGAGAAGGCACGCCGCGCGCCATATTTAAGTTCAGGTTTTGCAAACGATAGTGTTCAAACTGACCAGAAAGAAAATCCAATTCACGTCGCAGCTCAGGCTCCGACATCTTTTCATAATTCATGATGGCTTACCTCTTTTTTATGGATTAAAACTCAGCGGAACCCGTCGTACGCGGGAAAGGAAGAACGTCGCGAATGTTTGCAATACCCGTGACATACATCAGGAAGCGTTCAAAACCAAGCCCATAGCCTGCATGACGCGTTCCACCAAAGCGGCGCAAATCCAGATACCACCAGTAATCCTCTTCCTTCAAACCGCATTCCGCCATGCGGCGCTTCAGGACATCCAATCGTTCTTCACGCTGGCTGCCGCCAATCAGCTCGCCAACGCCCGGCACCAGCATATCCATCGCCGCCACAGTTTTTCCATCGTCATTCAGGCGCATATAGAACGCTTTGATTTCCTTCGGATAGTCGATTACAAAGGTCGGCTTTTTCATAATGACTTCTGTGATATACCGCTCGTGTTCCGTCTGTAAATCACAGCCCCAATAAGCAGGATATTCAAAATGCTCGTTGTTTTTTTCAAGCTCACGCACAGCATCCGTATATGTCAAAACACCGAAGTCCGATTCCACAAGGAAATTCAAACGCTCCAAAAGACCCTTATCCGTAAATTTATTGAAAAATTCCATTTCAGCCTGGCAGTTTTTTAACAGGTATCCAATGACATACTTCGTCATATCACTGGCCAGTTTCATGTCGTCCTCAAGATCTGCAAAGGCAATCTCCGGCTCAATCATCCAGAATTCCGCCGCATGCCTTGGCGTAAAGGAACGCTCTGCGCGGAAGGTCGGCCCAAATGTATAGGTTTTTCCAAACGCCATGGCAAATGTCTCAGCATTGAGCTGGCCAGAAACCGTCAGGTTCGCTTGCTTTCCAAAATAATCCTGTGTAAAATCCACCTCTCCATCTTCAGTTAGAGGCGGATTTTTTGCGTCAAGTGTTGTCAGGCGAAACATTTCGCCCGCCCCTTCACAGTCGCTTGCCGTAATGATCGGCGTGTGCGCATAAACAAAACCACGTTCGTGAAAAAAGCTGTGCAGCGCGTATGCAGCCTCGCTCCGCACACGGAAAGCGGCGTTATACAAGTTCGCTCGTGGGCGCAGATGTGCTATTTCGCGCAAAAATTCCACAGAATGTCTCTTTTTCTGAAGTGGATAATCCGGCGAAGAGACGCCTTCCAGCGTAATCTCCTGCGCCTGCACTTCAAAGAGCTGATTGCCGCCCGGGGATTTTACCAAAACGCCACGAACCAGGATCGCTGCGCCGACATTATACTTCATCACTTCACGGAAGTTTGGCAGCTTTTCTTCCATCGCAACAATCTGAATGTTTTTCAGATAGGATCCGTCATTTAACTCAATGAAGCCGAAAGCCTTGGAGTCGCGGGAAGTACGGATCCAGCCGCCCAGTGTAAGCTCCTGTCCCAGAAATTGCTCATAATCATCAAAAATATCTTTTACGGTCGTGAACTTTATCATATAAATTACCCTTTCATCGCTTTTTCGAGTGCCAAAGCCAGCTGATCAGGGCAGGAGGTGCCTTTTCGGCCACAGGTGACGCCGCGCAGGCGGCGGATAACCTCGTTGGCATCCATACCCTCAACGAGCTTCGCAATACCCTTTGTATTGCCGTTACAGCCACCATCAAAAACCACATTCTTCACGATACCGTCTTCGATATCAAATTCCACGCTTCTTGAGCAGACACCGCTGACCGTATACTTCATATTGACCCTCCCATCTATTCTATTCACAGTGCAATTTTTTGTGAGAGATTATGCATTCACAAACTAAAGATGTAATTGATTATACCACGAATATTTCTTGTTTTCTATTGATACTATGCGAAAAAAGAGCCGTCAGACGGTTCCTATTCTATCTAATTTCACCATATGGAAATGCATCTTTTCCCATGGTGCCATCATTCGAAATAATGAAACACGCCGCAGCTCTTCATTCATTTTTGCAGGTTTTACAATCGAGCATCCCGGATCAGCTTATACTGTACGGCCTCAGAGAGCGCCGTCCAGGAGGCCTCCAATATATCCGTAGAAACTCCGACCGTCGACCAGGTAGCCTCGCCGTCTGTTGATGTCATTAGCACACGTACCTTAGCCGCCGTCGCCGCCTCCGGATTTAACACACGCACCTTAAAATCGCAAAGATAAGACTCCGCCAGCCGCGGATAAAATTCGTCAAGTGTTTTACGCAGCGCCGTATCAAGCGCATGGACGGGGCCTTCTCCCTCGGCGGCGTTTACCGCTTCCCGGTCCCCCACACGCAACTTTATAACCGCAACCGATGACATTGTGCTGGAATATGGCCGTTCTCCAATCGTCTTATAAAAGATCAAGTCAAAAAAATTGGGCAAACGTCCTGTTTCCCGGCGTACCATCAATTCAAAACTTGCCTCGGCCGCCTCAAAAATATAACCGTTTTGCTCAGCTTCCTTCAACGCCTCCATAATACGCAGCGTCTCGGGGGAATCACGTCTAAGCTCCGGTGCGATACGCTGAATTTTATAGTGCAGCGCATTCCTGCCGGACATTTCAGACGTTAAAATACGCCGCATGTTGCCTACGTCTTCTGGTGAAACATGTTCAAATGTGCGCGACAGCTTCAAAACGCCGTCGGCGTGCATACCCGCCTTATGCGTGAATGCATTCGAGCCGATATAAGGCGAATAGGAAGGAATCGAAATATTGGCAATTTCAGCAACCTGTCTTGCAATCGTAGTCAGCATGGGCATACTGTTTTCCGGAATACAACGATAGCCCAGCTTCAGCTGCAAATTAGGAATAATCGTCGTAAGCTTCGCATTGCCGCAACGCTCTCCAAACCCCAAAAGAGTCCCCTGCACCATAGTCGCGCCTGCACGAACAGCCTCCAAGGTTCCCGCCACCGCAAGACCGCAATCGTCGTGACAGTGAATTCCAATTTGCACCGGAAATAACTGCACAGCCTCACGAGTTGCCTCATAGATCTCATCTGCCATCGTACCGCCGTTGGTATCGCAGAGTGTGACACAGTGCGCACCCGCGCCAATCGCCGCACGCAGCGTTTCAAGCGCATAATCATGATTGGACTTTCGTCCGTCAAAATAATGCTCCGCATCATAGATTACACGGCAACCGCGCGCAACAAAATGTGCCACCGTATCCGCAATCATTGCCAGATTTTCCTCTTTCGTCGTTCCCAGTACATGATCGACATGTAAATCCCACGATTTACCGAATATTACAATGGTATTCGCGCCAGACGCCTCAAGTGCCTGCACACCTGTGTCCTCCGTGACAAGCGTATTCTTTCGACGTGTCGCTCCAAAAGCCGCGATCCGGCTTTTTTCAAACGTATGCCGGCGTACGCGGCGAAAACCTTCCAGCTCACGCGTACCAGTCGACGGATTGCCGAATTCAATATAAGAGACCCCAAGCATGTCGAGAGACGCCGCGATATTCAACTTGTCATCCACCGAGAATGAAATCCCGCGTGCCTGAGCGCCATCACGCAAAGTTGTATCCAAAATTTCGATTTGCCCATTCATCTTATTCAGTTCCAGCCTTATTGTTCCATAATGTAACGATTCACGCCATTGATATAGGCCTTAATGCTGGCCTCCAGGATATCAGTGGAAAAACCACGTCCTGAAACACTATGATCGTCTTTTTTCAGGCGTACCACTGCCTCGCCGATTGCATCTTCGCCACCCGTGACGGAATTCAAGCGATAACTTTCCAGGATAAAATCAATTCCTATAATCTGGTTGACTGCTTTAAACGCCGCGTCAACAGGACCCTCTCCGATAGCTACACGCTCGATTTCCTGTTCACCATCCGACAGTTTGACGATAGCCGTCGTGGAAATGGTATTGCCGCTGTTGACAACAAAACTGATCAATGTATAACGACCCGCATTTTCCGAAATATGACTTGAAATCAAAGCTTCCAGATCGCGGTCCTGCACCACTTTCTTCTTATCAGAGAGCTCCTTAAACCGTTCAAACGCGGCGTCAAGTTCGTTTGCATTCAAATAATAGCCGAGACTTGCAAGACGTTCTTCAAATGCATGACGGCCGGAATGCTTTCCCAGAATGATTGCCGTTTCCGGAATACCAACCGACTCAGGCCTGATAATTTCATAGGTGTCGCGTGAAGCCATCATGCCGTGCTGATGGATTCCCGCCTCATGCGCAAAGGCATTTGTGCCCACAACCGCCTTATTTGGCGGCGGAATGAATCCGGTTATATTTTGCACAAGGCGGCTTGTACGATAAATCTGTCTGGTTTGAATACCACACTCGAGCTGATAAATATCACGCCGCGTCAGAATAGCCATGACGACTTCCTCTAGCGCTGCGTTGCCCGCTCGTTCTCCAATTCCATTTATCGTACATTCTACCTGCCTCACGCCGGCCATAACCGCCGCAAGTGTATTGGCAGTTGCAAGCCCCAAGTCGTTATGGCAGTGGACGCTTAGCTCCACTTCGCCGATTCCTTCGACGTGCTTTTTTAAATACGAGATTAGATTTGCCATTTCAGCAGGCGTCGTATACCCCACCGTGTCTGCGATATTTAACGTCGTCGCGCCCGCACGCACAGCTACAGAAAATGCCTTGGCCAAAAATTTTCGGTCGCTGCGCGTAGCATCCTCCGCGGAGAATTCCACATCATCACAGTATGTTTTGGCGTAGGAGACACCTTCTCGGATCATATCAAGAACTTCTGCCGGTTGTTTTTTGAGCTTATATTCCATGTGAACCGGCGAAGTGGCCAAGAATGTATGGATACGAGGTGCGCGCGCGGCACGCACACCCTCCCAAGCCGCATCGATATCACTTTTTACACAACGTGCCAGCGCACAAACGGTAGCGTTTTTCACGATGCCGGAAATGTGCTGCACGGCCTTCAAGTCATCCGGAGAGGAAGCCGGAAAACCTGCTTCAATGACGTCGACCCCCAGCCGTTCCAAATAACGTGCAACTTCCGCCTTCTCCTGGGTATTCATGCTGCACCCGGGAGATTGTTCTCCGTCGCGCAACGTGGTATCAAAAATTTTGATTCTTTCCATATACGCTTGCTCCAAACAGCTTATTTCAAACGATTTGTCAGCGCCCAGGCAAGCTCCGACAAAAATGTCCGATCCTGAAACACGTCCAGCGCCGCAACTGCCTCGGTAGTCAAACGCTCCACCTCACGGCGGCACGCCTCCATGCCAATCAGAGCCGGATATGTTGTTTTACCCTGGCGCTCGTCCGCGTGCGTCGCTTTGCCCAACACCGCAGCGTCGCCCTCAATATCCAGCATATCATCGCGAATTTGGAAGGCAAGGCCCAGCCGCGCACCAAACGTATCCGCCGCATGGATTTGCGCCTCATCCGCACCGCCCGCTACGCAGCCCATACGGCATGCCGCACGAATCAGCGCTCCTGTTTTCAGCGCAATCAGTTCGTTAAGCGTTTCCATATCCGGCATACGGCCGTCATATTCCAAATCAACGCATTGACCGCCAATCATACCATAAAAACCCGCGGCAGCCGCAAGCTCTCTTGTCAGGCGAAGCGCCGTTGCGGCATCCAAACTGCTGTCGGCAGTCACCATCGTTTCAAATGCGCGGTTTAAGAGTCCGTCGCCCGCCAAAAGCGCCGTTGCCTCGTCAAACGCACGGTGGCAAGACGGCTTCCCTCGACGCATGTCATCGTTATCCATACACGGAAGGTCGTCGTGAATGAGAGAATATGCGTGAACCATCTCAACCGCACATGCATATGGTAACGCTGTTAGCGGGTCACCGCCCGATATCCTGCAAAACTCTAATACAAACACGCCGCGAAGGCGCTTTCCGCCACCCATCGCGCTGTAGCGCATTGCCTCCATCACTCTCTCCTGCCGCATACCCTCGAGCGGGAGCAAACGGTCAAGGCCTTTTTCAATTATATCCGCATACAGCGCCAGTTTCTCCTCATGCATCGTCAAGCGCCTCCGCATCAAACACCTGCTCGGTTACCGTACCCTCCTGATTTTTCATCAGGATCGTAACCCGCCGTTCGGCCTGCTCAAGCGCCGTATTACAGCGGCGCACAAGTGCGGCGCCCTCTTCATATAGCTCCAGCGATTGGTCAAGCGGCGCATCTCCTTTTTCCAAAAGCGCCACAATTTCCTCCAGGCGTGCAAGCGCCCCCTCAAACGTTATTTTCTTTTCTTCCATTCTCCGCTCCTATCAGCACCTTGTCCACACGGCATTTTGCATGACCGTCTGTCAGGCGCAGTTCTATCAATTCACCACACTGTAATTGCAAAGCACTTTTAATAATCGTACCCTCTTCGTTCGCTGCCATCGCATATCCACGCGCCAGCACCTTCATGGGACTCAGCGCGTCCAAAACACCTGCCGTACGCGCCAAACGTTCCCGGCGCGACGTCATTTCCCGCTGTATCGCGTCTTCAAAACGCCGTGTGGCATATTCCAGCGCCAGCGCACGGTCCTCAATATAGTGCATCGGGCTGGTCAGTACTCTCTTTGAGGCAAGCGCAGCAACTCGCTGCCGTTCTAAGACAATTCGATGGCGTTCTAATTGTAAAAGCCGCGTGCCTGTCATACGCAGCTGTGTGGCAAGCTCCGTGCGGTCCGGCACGGCAAGCTCCGCTGCATTTGACGGCGTTGCCGCACGCAGATCCGCCACAAAATCCGCAATTGTGACATCCGGTTCATGACCAACTGCGGAAATCACCGGAATATCTGATGCAAAAATAGCACGCGCCACCCGCTCGTCATTAAACGCCCACAGATCCTCAATAGAACCTCCTCCACGTCCCGTAATGATAAGATCTGCAAGGCGATGTTCATTCACAAACGCCAGTCCTTCACAAATTTCCGCAGGGGCTTCGGCACCCTGCACCCGGACAGGATAGATTCGCACGCGCGCAATCGGCCACCGGGCGCGAAGAATACGCAGCATATCTCGTACTGCCGCGCCAGTCGGAGACGTGATAATTGCAATGCGCATTGGACAGCGTGGAAGCGGCTTCTTATGCGAAGGGTCAAAAAGTCCCTCCGCGTTTAATTTTTCCTTTAATTGTTCAAACGCAACATAGAGTGCGCCGACCCCATCCGGAATCAGCTCGTCAATATAAAGCTGGTACTGACCGTCGCGCGCAAATACATCAATCCTGCCATGTGCAATCACCTTCATGCCGTTATCCGGACGAAATTTCAGCTTTGACGCACTGGAACGGAACATGACAGCACGAAGAACGCCGTTTTCATCTTTCATCGTCATATAAGCATGTCCAGACGAATGCAGCTTGAAATTGGAGAGCTCACCGCGGACATAAATTGACGACAACAGTTCATCCGAAGAAATTAACGCACGCAGGCGCTGGTTAACGTCCGAAACGGACCAAATCATTCGAGAATCCATTCTGGTATTTTCCCCTCGCTCTGAATCGCCGCGAGTACGGCAATGCCCATAGCATTATCTGTTGAAAACTCCGGGCGCGCAAACACCGCGCCAAAACGCCCCGCCATGTGGCGGCGTATCCGCTCGTTGGACGCTACGCCGCCGGAACACAATACCGGGAGCTTCGGATAACGCGCGAGCGCCTGTTCCGTTGCCCGCTCGATGGCAAAAAGTATAGTATTGAGGACAAAATTTGCAATTTCAAATTCCGGCCGTCCCGCCGCATACATAGCCCGTACATGATTTTCCATCCCGGAAAGCGAAAATGCAGCCTCTGTGCAGCGCACTTTATAATGTTCCTTCGTTGGCTGACCCGCCGCAAGCGAGGCCAGCGCCCTTCCCGCCGGAAATCCGAGCCCCAGCATAACGCCTGCGCGGTCGATAAGCTGTCCGGCGGAAATATCCGTCGTGCCACCGACAATCTCTTCATAAATAATCCGCGTTTCATCGGGCCTCACAAGTAACAGTTCCGTCGTACCGCCGGAGAGATGCCAAGCCAAAAACGGCTCGCGTAATAATGACAGGCGTCCTGCAGAATAAACGGCAGCGGCAATATGTCCCTGCTGATGCGAAAACGCATAAAACGTCGCCGCATGCGCCAGGGCCATCGTGCGCGCCGTCCCCGTTCCAACCAGAAAACAGGGCATGTAGGAGCTTTCCACCGTACGCGGCGATACCGACGCAGCGTACAGGTCTGGCTTCTCATATGTCTCATATTGAGAAAGTTCTGACAGTATCTCCGGCAGCGCTTTCACATGTGCAAACACGGCATCACTTTGACGGAGGCCAAGTTTTCCCGCTTCAACCGGCAAAAGCCGCGACACATTCGCGCCGCGGCCAGTCTTCACATCCAGAAAAGCTGCAGACGTCGTATAGTTTGACGTGTCGAATGCCAAAACGCCCGCCATTATGTCGTTACTTCCTTCCGCACAAACGTGCCGAGAATGCCATTGATAAACGAAGCGGCCTCCGGCGTATCATACCGCTTTGCAAGCTCTACCGCCTCATTGATGGAAACAGAGTCCGGCACGTCCGGCATGTAGAGGATTTCGTACATGGATAAGCGCATAATACACGCCACAATTCTTGAAATGCGTCCAAACTTCCACCCTACGCTATAGCGTTCAATGTACGTATCCAGCTCTGCAAGGTGGCTCCCGACGCCCGACGCCACCCGTCGGATATATGCGGCATCACGCTCATCCGGAAAGGTCTGATAGAGTCTGTCCTCCCCGGCGAGGTCGGTAAAATGATCGGCATCAAGCTGCTTTTCCAAAAGGGCATCACAGCCTTCTCCCGTAAAATCCATCTCAAAGATAATGTGCAGTGCAAGTTCCCTTGCTGTCTTTCGGCTCATACTGATCATTCGGGCTCATTCGCCCTTTTTCTCCTTATCAAAGCTGACGCCGGACACTGTGACATTAATACTGCGCACCGTAAGGCCGGTCATTGATTCAACAGCCACTTTTACCTTTTGCTGTACCTTCAGGGCAGTCTGCGGAATCTTGACGCCATATGCCATTTGCACGCACAGTTCCAGTGCGACGGCATGTTCTTCAAACGTTACGCGAACGCCGCGTCCCATGCCTTTTTTCCCCCAACGCTCGGAAAAATCAAGTGCCGACACGGGCGTCACCGCAACGCCTTCCACCTCATTTGCCGCAATGGTCACAATAGACGCGATTACGTCTTCCGAAATTTTGACATTCCCAGTCCCTGAACTCTTTTCTTCTTTCATAAAAGGCCCTCCTTTTCACCGGGTCATATGACATAACGCCGGCTCAACCGCCGGCCCGCCAAGCATAAAATCTGTTCAGAATAGTATAACACACTTTATCAATGATTTCCATATCCTTTTATAAAAACAGGCGCTTACTGTCTTAAAACGACGTTTTCATCCCCCATCAAGCGCCGCATTTCTGAAAGAAACAGCGCATCGTCCGAAACGGTACGGTCAAGACGGCGTTTTGTCTTTGTCCTGTCGTCATAAAATACAACCGGTATCGTACCAATAAAGATGTTTGCAAGCGATTGTGCACGGCGCAATTTCCCATCGTTTTCATCATTAATACGAATAAAGAGCTTGCCGTGAGATGAGGTATCTTCCGTACCAGGTCTCGCCGAAGAAGTGGCGGCGCGGCGATTGGCGCGCCGCTCAGCCGAAAAACCTTCCGCAGAAAGAGGGGCAATATCGTCGCACTTAAGCTTTGGTGCTTCCTCTTCGCGCGCGGTAATCTGCGCGCGCACCATAACGATTTCACCCTCGCGGATAATTGCCGAAGCTCCGGAAAGCATTTTGGAAAAAATCATCATTTCCACACTGCCGGTTAAATCCTCCAACGTCGTATAGGCCATCATGGAATTGGACTTCGTAGTTTTCAGCCGAACCGGCCCTAAAATTCCTGCGGCCGTAATGTAATCGCCGTCTCCATATTCGCTGTCCTCCGCATGCAGGCGGGCCAGAGGTACCGCACCAATCGCGCGAATATCCGCGCTCCGGCTCTCCAGCGGATGTCCGCTCATGTAAAGGCCCGTAACTTCCTTCTCCATGGCAAGCAGACGGCTTCGCTCGAATTCCGGAATATCGGGGAGCTCTGTCTCCTCTGCTGCCGCCGATTCTCCCGCCATCATACCGAACATATCCAGCTGTCCTTCGACATTGGAACGGTTCGTCTGCGCGATTCCGGACAGCACACGGTCGCACACGGCCATCAGCTGAGCACGATACACGCCCAAGCTATCAAAGGCTCCCGCCAAAATCAAGCTCTCCAGAGCGCGGCGGTTTAGGTCAATTCCATACATCCGCTCACAGAAATTCTTAAAACTCAAAAAACTGCCGCCGCGGTCGCGTTCTTCCAACAATTTTTCAATAAACGCACGCCCTACATTTTTCACGGCGACCAGGCCAAAACGGATACTGTCACCCGCAACCGTAAAATCCCCTCGCGACTCATTCACGTCCGGCGGCAAAACCTGAATACCCAGCGCACGGCATTCTGCAATATAACCCGCCATCTTCTCTGTAGAGCCAAGGACAGAGGTGAGCAGCGCCGCCATATATTCGCGCGGATAGTGACATTTCAGATACGCCGTTTGGTAGGAAATCAAGGCGTATGCCACAGCATGCCCTTTTGGGAAGGCATAGCGTGCAAATTCCTGCATCTCTTCAAAAATGGATTCCGCTGCCTCACGGCTGACACCATGCGCCATCGCGCCTTCGACGAACGCAGTATGTTCACGTTCCAGCACATCATACTTTTTCTTGCTCATCGCCCGGCGCACAATATCCGCACGTCCGAGCGAATAACCGGCAAGCTTCCGGCAAATAGACATAACCTGCTCCTGGTATACAATACAGCCATTTGTAACCTTTAAAATATCCTCAAGGAGCGGATCTTTATACGTAATTTTTGACGGATCGTTTCTGCACTCTATAAATCGTGGAATGGAATCCATGGGGCCGGGCCGGTACAGCGCGACCGCCGCCGTGATATCCTCCAGAGAACGCGGCTTCATCTGCATCATGAGGTTGGTCATCCCCGCGCTTTCAATCTGGAAGATACCGGACGTTTTCCCCTGTGAAAGCATTTCGTAAGTTTCGGGATCGTCATCCGGCACCTTATGAATATCAAAACCGGGGACACGCTCACGCACGAGACGCTGTGCATCGTCTACGACAGTAACGTTGCGCAGCCCCAGAAAGTCCATCTTCAAAAGGCCCAACTCTTCCAATGTCACCATGCCGAACTGCGTCACAATCGTATCATCGCTTCGGGAAAGTGGAACATACTCATATACCGGGCGGTCGGTAATTACTACGCCGGCCGCATGGGTAGAAGCGTGACGCGGCATTCCCTCAATACGCCGCGCCGTATCAATTACGCGCTTGGTCGTCTCATCGTTTTCATAGCGTTCCCGGAGTTGCGGCGAAGTCTGCAATGCGCGCTCGATTGTCATATGCAGCTCCATCGGGACAAGTTTTGCAATTGCATCCGTTTCCGCATAGGAAACGTTCAAAACGCGGCCGACATCCCGCACCGCCTGACGCGCAGCCATCGTGCCAAACGTTACGATTTGCGCCACATGATCGTCGCCATATTTGCGTTTTACATAATCGATGATTTCCTGCCGGCGGATATAGCAGAAATCCATGTCAATATCCGGCATACTGACGCGTTCCGGATTTAAAAAGCGATCAAAAAAGAGATCAAACCGCATTGGATCAATGTCCGTAATATGCAGGCAGTAACTAACGATACTGTTTGCCGAGGAACCACGGCCGCCGCCAACCGGAATCTCGTTATTTTTGGCATAAAGAATAAAGTCCTGTACAATAAGGAAATAATCGCAAAAACCCATCCGGCTGATAATTCCAATTTCGTATTCAAGCCGGTCGCGATACTGCTCCGCACGATCGCCATAACGTTCTAAAAGCCCCGCGTTACACTTCTCACGCAGGATCACATCATGGTCACGCGTATCTTCCGTTTTGTATTCCGGCAAATGATAAACGCCAAATTCAAAGTCCACATTGCAGCGTTCGGCAATTCGGACCGTATTGGCAAGCGCTTCCGGATAATCCGGAAACAGAGCCGCCATCTCGTCGGCAGTTTTTAAATACAGCTCCTGAGAATCGTAACGAAGCCGGTCGGTTTCATCCACTGTATGCCCCGTCTGAATGCACATCATAACGTCCTGAACATAGGCGTCCTCCCGGCGTAAATAATGCACGTCATTTGAGACAATCAGCTCAATTCCCGTCTCTCTTGCAATCCGCTGGAGTCCGGCATTTACTTCAAGCTGTTCCTGCATTCCGTGATTCTGGAGCTCCAAAAAGTAATTGCCCTTGCCAAAAATCCGCTGGTATTCCAGCGCCATATCGCGCGCAGCGTCATAGTTCCGCTCCAAAATCAGTCGCGGCACCGCTCCCCCAACACAGGCAGAACAGGCAATAATACCCTCGTGATGCGCCTCTAACAGTTCCATATCAACGCGCGGACGGTTATAGAAGCCCTCTACATACGCCATGGAAATCAAGTAACAGAGGTTCTTATATCCCGTCTGATTCTCGGCCAGCAGCACCAGATGCATGGGCCGAGCATCAAGTTCAGGGTCACGGTCAAATCGGGTACGCGGCGCAACATATACTTCACAGCCAATGATCGGCTTAATGCCGGCCGCTTTAGCCGCCCGGTAAAAATCAATCACACCATACATGACGCCATGGTCCGTGATAGCGACCGCTTTCTGTCCAGTCTCCTTTACGCGCTCCATAATACCACGAATACGGCATGCGCCATCAAGCAGGCTATACTCCGTATGCAAATGTAAGTGCACAAAATCCGGCATTCTTTCTTCACCTCACAGTCCTTCCCGCTCTTCTGCCAGCGCTACCAGCTTCTTGAGCCTGTAGCTCAGGGTGGCGCGGCTTACCGGCGGATCCAGTGACGCCGCCAAAACAGACAGCGACGATTCCGGAAACTCCATCCGAATGCGGGCCGCTTCCTGTACGGCACGTGGTTGCAGCTGCAGCCGTCCGTCGGCCTGTAACATCCGGATAGCACGCAACTGTGCTGCTGCGGCATCCACCGTTTTAGAAATGTTGGCTGTTTCACAATTGACGTGGCGATTAATCTGGTTACGCACGTCTTTTACAACTTTTGCCTGCATAACGGCAAGTGCGGACACAGGCGCACCCGTCTGAACCAGAAAATCTTCAATAGCTTCGCTGGACTTAAAGTACAGCACATACTTTGACTGCCGGCGCGCAACTTTTGGTTGATAATCCTCGTCCATTAAAAACGCCGTCATTTCAGTGGAAAATACATAATGGGGCGTTACCAATTCCAAATGATACCGCGACTCCGGAGATGCCATGCTGCCGCCGGACAAAAAGGCTCCACGTAAAAAAGCCGCTTTACAGCAGTCTTCTTCCAAAATTGCACGGTTCATTCTGACGCCGGAGGAATTTGGATCAAGCCCAAACGCGTTGAATACGCGGCGTATCTGCGACTTTTTTGTCAGTTCAAACACATATCTGCCCTCCCGTGCGTCGCGCCGGGGTTCTATCTGTAAATCAAACGCACGAAAAAACAATAGTTTTACACGGCCAACGATATCTTTGTTACCCGTTATAATCCGAATACCATTTTGTCGAAACAGATTAGCAAACAATAAAATTCCATAGCATTCACCAAGCGCATCGCAGTCCCGTTCCACCGGAACCGCACAGAGTTCACGCTTGACATCCTGCGAAAAAGACATAATTCACCACATTTCTATCTCACACACGAGCTCCACGCCAAAGGTATGAAGCACCGTCCTTTGTACATGTTCTATGACGCGGCGCACATCCTCACACGTTGCGCCGCCCCGGTTAACAATAAAACCTGCATGCTTCTCAGAAACGCACGCACCGCCAACCGTATATCCCTTCAACCCGCTATCTTCAATCAGCTTACCCGCGTAATACCCTTCGGGACGTTTAAACGTACTTCCCGCCGACGGATATTCAAGCGGCTGACGCTCACGCCGCCGTTTCATGAAATCATCCATACGCGCACGAATCACGGCGGGATCATCCTGTATCAGACTAAATTCCGCGCCGAGCACGGTCAGTTCCCTGCGTTCACGGAATATACTGTCGCGATAGCCAAACGCCAACGATCCGGCGGGGATCTCCATAACATCACCACGCCGGTCACAGGCGGTTACCAGCGTCACCACCTGGGACAATTCGCCTCCATAGGCGCCTGCGTTCATTGCGATACCGCCTCCCACCGTACCGGGAATGCCATGCAAAAATTCCAGTCCTGAAAGGCCATGTGACTGTGCAAAAACCGACGCCGATGCTTTCAGGCATCCTGCCCCCGCAAACAGGCGGTTCTCGCCCAGCCATGTCACGTCACCGCAACTGACCTTCATAACAACTCCCGAGACACCCTGGTCTGAAACCAACAGATTGGAACCGCCACCCAAAATGTGCAACGGTAACTCATACTGGTATAGCAGTGCAAAAAGCATTGGAATATCCGCTGAAGACTGCGGTATCAGCAATAAATCTGCCGGACCGCCAATTTTAAAAGATGTATATCTTGCGAGAGGTTCATTTTCTTTTATCACTGTTTTCGGCGTATTCTGCACGATTGCTCTAATTAGTTCTTGCAAAGCCAGCCCTCCCGGCAAATATATCGGAACAGCGGCGAGGGGAAATCTCACCCGCAGCCCTACAGTTTTATTATAGCTGATATTTCCCATAAAATGAAGCGTTAAAAACAAAAATTCTTGAGAGCCTGTAAAAACAGAGAAGGTACGGACTTTCCGTACCTTCTCCAAATATCAATACACGAAAAAACGCCTTTTTCAATGACCGAAATCGTCGTTAAGCCTGTTCAACAGTTCATGCGCAGCATTAAATCCCATCTTACGGTCACGGTTATTCATTGCCGCGACCTCTAAAATCACCGCCAGGTTGCGCCCTGGACGAACCGGTATGGTGACAAGCGGCACGTGAATATCAAGAATGTTGATTTCCTGTCCCTCAACGCCTAAACGATCATAGCTATGGCCCTCTTCCCAGGGTTCCAACTTGATTACAAGGTCAATACGCTCTGTCATCTTAACAGAACCCATACCAAAGATGCGCCGGACGTCGATCACGCCGATTCCGCGCAGCTCGACAAAGTGACGGATCACCTCAGGTGCGCTGCCAACCAGCGTGCGGTTGGAAACGCGCCGGATCTCTACAGCATCATCCGCAATCAGACGATGCCCGCGCTTGACAAGCTCGATAGCCGTCTCACTCTTCCCAATGCCGGAATCGCCAAGGATGAGAATACCTTCGCCATATACCTCGACCAATACCCCGTGACGCGTAATTTGCGGAGCCAACCACACCTTGAGCGTCGAGAGCATGTCGCTCATCAGAGTACTTGTCCACTCGCGTGAACGCAAAAGAGGGACCTTGTGTAGCCTTGCCATTTCTACACACTCCGGCACAGGTTCCAGGCTGCGGCTAATGATGAGAGCCGGAAGCTTGTAGGATAACAACTTATCCAGAATTTCCGCCCGTTCCTTTGGTTCCATGCGTTCCAAATACGAAATTTCTTCGTTACCAAATATCTGAATGTGATTCGGGTCGAAATACTCAAAAAAGCCCGTCAGCTGGAGCCCGGGCCGGTTAATATCGTCCGACTCGACCAAAATGTGTTCCATGCCCTCCGGGGCATTGAGCACTTCGAGGTCAAACTCATGTATGACATCCGAGAGCGGCACGCTCGGCTTTTTATATCCGTTAAAATCCATGAAATCCTCCATAATAAGATAATTTCATTATGGCACAATTCACAGAGGATGTCAACGGGGAAATCCAGCCTTTCCGGAAAACTTCAAACACCAAGCAAGGATACTTTTCTCGGCGCCGCCTCCGAAACCCAGTTTTCCAGGTCCTCACGGTCTCTCACTTCTGTTCTTTGTACGCAAAGCAATCACAGACCTGCCGCATTGTCATACAATTACCTCCGTGCCTGAAAAAACGCAGCAAGCAGTTCCGCGCATTCCTCTGCGCGAACGCCGCCGTAAAGCCTGGGCCGATGGCCAAATCCCTCTTCAAACAGATTCAAAATACCGCCGCACGCCCCGGCAGACCGGTCACGTGCGCCATACACCACCTCTGGAATACGTGCATTGATAATCGCTCCTGTACACATGGCGCACGGTTCCAGCGTCACGTAAAGCGTGCAGCCGGAAAGCCGCCATCCACCGAGCAGGCGGCAGGCTTCCCGTATCGCCAGCATCTCTGCATGCGCTGTAGCGTCATGGCCGTGCTCACGCCGGTTGCGGCCGCGGCCAACGACCATACCATTGTGTACTACGACACATCCGACAGGAACTTCCCCGTCTTCCAACGCCTCACGCGCCAGCTCTATTGCCAAACCCATATAGATGTCTTTTTCCATTCAGCACCGACCAGATAATATTTGAAAAGCGCTCTGCGCTATAATCACTTCACCGTTTTCACAAAACCTATTGTTTTCCACAACTTCAGACGTATATTCACGCAAAAGTTCCCCGGCACGATGACATGGCGTCGCCAAATAAAGTCGCCCGTCTACACGGCAAAGCCTCGCACTCGCATCTGGAAACAAACGCTCCGCCTCATAGGCAGCGTCCAGCAGATCGTCCGCGCTGTCGAAGCCAAAATATGTATCGCTCTGTCCCCCCGCACAGACAAACACTACCGTTTTGCCTCCGGCAGTATATGCCGTCACTTCAGGCGACGTTCCTGCGGGAATGCCTTCGCTCGCAAGAGCCTCGCAGGCCCGGCGGCGTAAATCCTCATCGTCCTGAAGCTCCGCAGCGTTTAATACCATCAGGACGCTGTCCGGGCCGGTTTTCTGTATTTTCATGCCGATCATCACCTCGTATGAAAATTATACATCGGCGCCGGGCGGTTTTAAAGTTTGAATTTCTGGCGTAAGCGGAAAGAAATACAAATAGCAAAACGGCCGGTGTAAATACACCGGCCCTGCTTTAGTTTCCAGTCAGATCATACTGATCGACAAGTTCAATTTCCACGTCAAATGTCTCGCCTCTGCGATATACCGTGAGCGTAATACTGTCTCCCACTTCCAAGCGGTTTTTAATAGTATTAATCTGCGCCACGGCAATCACCTCCGTACCGTTACAGTGCGTGATGATGTCACCAATTTCAATTTTTCCATATGCGCCGCTCAAAGGATCCACGCTTGCCACCAGAACGCCGGAAGGCGCGCCGCCATACGCATCATCAGCCGCCATCACAGAGCTTGCCGTAATACCAATTGCCGGATATCCCCGCACATAGCCGTAAGTAAACAAGTCGGCCACAATTGATTCCAACTCGCTTGTCGGGATCGCAAAGCACAAGCCTTCATAGGTAGTCGAACTCATTTTAACAGTATTGATGCCTATCACCTGGCCGTACTTATTCAAAAGCGGACCGCCGGAATTTCCCGGGTTGATCGCCGCATCCGTCTGTAAAAGCCGCATGGTCTTGCCGGAAGCGTCAACCGTTATCACACGATCAAGCGCAGAAATAATACCCGATGTCGTGGTACCCTGCAAATCAACAGAAGCCGGGCACCCAATTGCCACCGATATTTCCCCTACTCTCAGCTGTGTGGAGTCGCCAAATTCAACAGGCGTCAGCCCATGCGCGTCAATCTTCAAAATGGCAATATCCGCATCGTCATCCGAAGCGACCACCCTGGCCTCATATTCAGTTCCGTCATTTAGCAGCACCGTAATGCTGTACGGGTCGGAAACCACGTGTTCGTTTGTAATAATATAGCCGTCCTCAGTAAAAATTGTGCCGGATCCAATGGTATAGCCATCCTGAGGATTTTCACTGATATATTTAATAACGCCCACTACCGAAGGCTTCACAAGTTCTGCAATTGTCGGAATATCCAACTCCTCGCGGTAATTCTCTCCCTCGGCCTCTACCGTAACAATTTTTATAAATGGCGCGCCCTCTACCGGAACAAACGGTTCCTCGATTTCTTCCGCCGTCCCGTTACCATCATCCCCCGCAATGCTGTCATCCTCAGGAGCCGAATCTCCATCATCAGGGATTATACTTTGCGATGGGGGAGTATCGTACCACCGGGTATAAAACGTTCCACGGAATAAATCTGTCACCTCTGAAAGCACACCCGTGTAAATCGCGCAGAACATAAAACCGCCGCCCAACGTAAAGGACAAAAGAAACGCCGCAATCAGCAGAAACACGTTTCTACCCGTATGCGTCTTCTTCGGCGGATAACCGCTCCCATATGAAAAGCCATTCGTACGATCGGAATAAGCAGCAGGACGGGCATATGATGGCGGATTTCCATATCCGCTCTGCGTACGCACCCACGGCGGTTCGCCAGGAATTGATCCGGACGAAGCGCTGCGTTGACGGTCGTCCGCTGCTTTCAAAGCAAAGTCTTCCTGATTGGGAGGTAGCTTGCAGGTGTCTACCGGTACCTGTTCAGAGCCGGTATCTTTTACAGATTCCGGGGAAAAAGCCTCGTTCGACTGTGGCAAAGGCTGTGAAACTGACGGTTCCTCGTGGGGTTCCGGCGTCTTTATTTCAGGATCAAAAGAATCCATAGAATCCTCCCAGACTCAAGAATGCCATCCCGTCAGCCCGGATTGTTTCTCCGAAGCCGTCGGCAGGGTAAACGTAAACGTTGTCACGCCGTCCCGGCTTGTTGCCTGGATGTCCTCGCCGTGCATATGCAGGATCGACTTGACGATAAAAAGCCCAAGTCCCATACTGTTAGAGTCCATGCCGCGAGACTGATCCGTCTTATAAAAACGGTCAAAAATATAGGGAAGCATGTCGGGTGGAATATCTTTGCCGGAATTAGCAACAGAGACACGCGTTTTTGTATTTTCATGAACGACAGAAACCCGGATCACGCCGTTTTCCATGCCGTACTTACAGGCATTATCCAGCAGGTTATAGATCACCTGCGTTATATTATCCTGATCGGCCGTAACATTCATGATATCCTGCTCAAACGCAACATCCACACTCATGTTTTTCTCTTCAATGCGGCTTTCAAACTCCAAAATATTCAGCCGTATCATTTCACAGATGTCAAAGTTCGTAGGATGTAGCTGAATCTGTCCAGATGAGAGCCGGCTCGCCTCCAGCATCCGCACGACAAGCCGCGAAAGGCGTCGTGTATCATGAGAAATAACCGTCAGATACTCGCGCTCACGTTCAGGCGGGATTGTACCATCCAAAATCCCATCTGCAAAACCTGCAATCGTTGTCATGGGCGTTTTCAATTCATGCGAGACGTTTGCAATAAACGACGAGCGCAATTCCTCCAGCTTATTAAGCGACGCGGACATCTGATTCAAGCTGTGCGCCAGCTCTCCAATCTCATCGGTCCTGTCCTCCGGAATACGGACGGAAAAATCGCCGAGCGCATACGCTCGCGTTGCCTTCGTCATGGCGCGCAGCGGCTTGGCCATACTCCTGGCCATGATATAGGAGACTATCATGCCGACCATTAAAACAACCAAACCGATGATAAAGAAAATCTGCTGATAATATTCAAACATCTCCCGCGCAGAACCCGCAGATGCCGAGACAAAAACGGCCCCCAGCACAATCCCATCTGCGTTCACTACGCTGCGTCCGCTCGTATAGTTGACCGTGGTATACACGCCGCCCAACGTACCGACTTCCGCATAGGCGCCGTTTTCCGTAACGCGGCGCAAAATGTCTTCGGAAATCTTCGCTGAAAATCCTTCCGAGTAGCCCTCCCGGTTGGCATGGTACAAAAGAAGCCCATCTGCATCGCAGATAATAACCTGCTCATTGTTTTCATATACGATAGCAGTGATCCCCGCCACAAACATAGAATGAAGGAGCGCATTGTCTCTGCGTTCAAAAAAAAGTTCAGCCAAGTTCGAGACGTTTTCGGAGTCCTGCTCAAGCATATCCTGCAGCTGCCCCAGCGTATACGTATACGACTGGACGATGTAACACACACCAAACAGGCTAAAGCATATCAAAAGCAGCAACAGTGTCATCGTCAAATAACGCCAAAACAGGCTCTTCATATCAATTCTCCGGGTCTTTAAGAATTTTTCCTTAGTTCAAATTTATAACCTACGCCCCATACGGTCGCCAGATCCCACTCGTCGCTGACATTCTCAAGTTTTTCACGCAGGCGCTTGACATGCACGTCAATCGTACGGGTATCGCCGAAATAATCAAATCCCCATACTTCATCCAGAAGCTGCGAACGCGTAAACACACGATTTGGGTTTGAAGCCAGGAAATAGAGGAGTTCTATTTCCTTCGGCGGCGTATCGACCTTTTTCCCGGCAACCGTCAAATCATACGCCTCCATGTCAATAATCAGGCCATCGAATACCAGGCGTTTGGAAGAAACGGTCTCCGGCGCATAGCGGCGCATTACCGCATGGACACGTGCGATTACCTCTTTCATCTCCAGCGGTTTCACAATATAATCGTCCGCGCCCATTTCCAGGCCGGAAATCTTATCTGTTGTCTCGCCCTTTGCCGTGAGCATAATAATCGGCGTTGTGGATTCACGGCGGATCTCATGACATACCTGCCAACCGTCCATCACGGGCAACATGATGTCCAGCAAAACGATGTCCGGCTCGACGCGCTTAAACTCTCGCAGACCGTTTCCACCATCAGCCGCGCCATAGACCTCAAACCCGTCCTTTTCCAGGTAAAGCCGCATCAGTTCGCGGATATTTGCATCGTCCTCTATAATCAATGCTTTTTTTGCCATAGGAATAATGCCTCCAATCTTTTGTATCTTCCTGTCTCATTATATTGCATTGCACGCGGTTTAGGGTGAATTTTCTGTAAACATTAAATCCCGTTAAAAGTATCGTTTCTTCTATATTTTTTACGCGGTGAGGCCAGCATTTTCAGTTTTAAAGCATCGTTTGCGGCGCTCGGCAAAAGGCGGACGATCGTGACAAGATTCGGCGCCATCATAAAAACGCAGAAAATATCGGAAAGGGTCCAGGCAAGTTCCATGGACGCCATGCCGCCGGCGAAGGTTGCCGCTATCCAAGCCACGGAAAAAATACGCACCGCACGTCTTGAAAACAGGAATCGGAAGGCCTGCTCCGCAATGTAGTACCAACCCACAATGGTAGAAAATCCGAGAATCGTAATGCTGACCGGCAGGACGTAGCGTCCAATAACCGGAACAAGCGTAAACGCATAATCTGCAAGCGCCAACGCATCTTCGAATCCATAACCGCCATGCAGAGCCGCCGCGACAAAGGTTACGCCCGTCATAGCAGCCAGCACCAGCGTATCCCATACGGTAGAGCAGGCGCACCCCATTGCCTGTTCCGCCGCCACGCCGCGGCCCGCCGCAGAGGCGCTGATTCCCGCAGTTCCCATTCCCGCCTCACTGGAGAAAAGGCCGCGCGCAACCCCCCATCGAGCGGCGCGTCCCATGCCATAACCGGTAACACCCGAGACCGCACACGCGGGTGTAAACGCCTCTTGTAAAATTAGCGTGAGTGCATCTACGAGTTGGTCGCGGCAAATAAACAACACCGTCAGACATACGCCAATATATAGGACAATCATAACCGGAACGGCGCTTGTGCAGAAATCAAAAATAGTTTTTGCTCCGCCTAAAATGACAATTGCAGCAAGAACTGTAATGACTGCCGCAAGAAGTGCTGTTGGAAAGTTTCCGTCGTTCCCGAGCACCTCACAAATAGAGTTTGCAGGGATTAATGCTCCCATGGCGATACCACATAGGCACACCGCCGCAGCATAGAGTAACGCACTTTTGTGATACCCAGTCACGCGCATGGTATGCATTGGCCCGCCCTGCGGCGTACCATCCGCCTCCAAATTGCGGTACTTGAGGGAAAACAGACATTCCGCATATTGCACGCCGACGCCAACCAACCCGGCAAGCCAGCACCAAAATACGGCCCCTGCTCCTCCAAGCGAAATAGCCAGAGCAACACCAACGATATTTCCGACGCCAAGTACCGCCGCCAGACTGACGCTGAGACTTTTATAGACGCCGCTTTTGCCTGAAAACGTTGTGCGGATCCCAAGCGGGATATAGCGCTGTGGAAAACCGGTTTTCCAGGAAATGTAGGCAGAAATCAAAAACAAAGCAAATACGACAGGCGCACTCCAGAGAATATCGGAAATGCGCGTTAGTACGGAGAGTATATCCATTGTCAGCCTCCAGAATT
>URVL01000007.1 GCA_900551265.1 uncultured Eubacteriales bacterium
CCGCGTCGTATTCCGAATGGCCGGTGACGTAAAACTCTCTGCCGTCGTTTCGCATGACAATATAAACGCCTGCTACTGCGGAATCGGAAATGATGCGCAGTTCCGGATGCTTTTCAATGTCGGACGCGCGGACTTCGGTATGCCGGGAGTGCGGCGCGGAGAAATTGTCATTAAAACCGCGCAGCAGCGGTTCTTTATAGTCGAGTACGCGGTGTCGAAAGACGCCGAACATTTTTTTCTCGAGCGGGTATTTCGGAATGCCGTAACGATAATAAAGCGCAGCCTGGGCGGCCCAGCAGATGTTTAGGACGGAAAAGACGTTTTTATGGGCCCAATCAAAAATGTCGCAGAGCTCAGGCCAGTAGTCGACTTCTTCAAAGCTCAAATTTTCGACCGGCGCGCCGGTGATAATCATGCCGTCATAGCGCCTGCCGCGTATTTGATCAAAGGATTTATAAAAAGAGCTCAAATGTTCTTCAGAAGTGTTTTTTGATACGTGGCTCATTGTATGAAGCAGGTCAATCTCAATTTGCAGCGGCGTGTTGGAAAGCCGCCGCAAAAGCTGCGTTTCCGTTGCAACCTTGGTGGGCATCAGATTCAATATTACGATACGAAGCGGACGGATGTCCTGCGTCATGGCGCGTTTTTCGGTCATGACAAAAATATTTTCACTTTCCAGAACTGCATGCGCGGGAAGAGCGTCCGGAATTTTAATCGGCATAAGGTCTATCTCCTCGTATTTTACAGGATTCACTTAAAAAATATTGTACCATAGAACAGGATTCCGTGCAAGACGAAGTTCTGACGGCATCAGAGATTTCGGCTGCAAATTATGCAGAACCATCAAAAACTATTTACCAAAGAGACGGTTTTTGTTATAATAAGACCGGGCTTGGAAAGCGTGTAGAGGACTGTGAAAAAGGTACTTTCTGCAATTCGGGAATATATGGCGCAAGTGGACAAGCTCCTGCTGTTCTTTTGTCTGCTCGCAAGCTTTTATGGCCTTGCGCTGATTTACAGTGCGACCTACAGTTATAATACCGCACAGTATGTAGATACGCAGTTTACCGCGATCTGTCTCGGCGCCGCCGGTTACCTGATTGCGGCCGCATTCGATATACGCTGGATCTCACGCTTTTATATTCCCTTATTTGCTTTGAATCTTTTGCTTTTAGGCAGCCTGTATTTTTGGGGCGTAGGAGAGGGAAACCGGAGCTGGATTCGCTTCGGCAGTTTTGGCATACAGCCGGCGGAAATTGGGAAAATTATTTTTATTGTTTCTTTTTCCGGGCATCTCACGCACTGCCGGGAGAAAGGACTTCGGTTCCGCGATGTTTTGATGCTGCTTGCGCATGCAGGTGTTGTTTGTCTGTTTGTCATGTGTTTTTCCCGCGATGACGGCATGACGCTGGCATTCCTTTTTGTTGCACTTTTTATGGCGTTTGTTTCGGGCGTTCGATGTTCATGGTTTTTGGCGGGCGGTATTGCGCTGGTTGCATCTATGCCGCTCATTTGGACGTTTGTATTTAACACGTATCAGAGAGAGCGGATTCTGGCAATTTTTGAACCGGAAAAGTATCCAAACACCGCATATCAGGCAATGCAGACTTCCAATGCAATTGCATCCGGCGGCCTGACGGGGCGCGGTTTCCTACAGGGAACACAGACGCAGTACAGCCTGATTCCAACTAAGCATACCGACTCCATTATCGCCGTGGCGGGAGAAGAGTTGGGATTCGCGGGTTGTGCGGCGGTGATCCTTTTACTGGCGCTGATTATTGCACGCTGTATTGCAACCGCCATGCGGGCGCCGGACAGCACGTCGGCATTGATTGCGTCGGGAATTGCGGGAATGCTGGTTTTCCAGACCGTTTTAAACATAGGTATGAATCTTGGCGTGCTGCCGGTTGTGGGCCTGACCTTGCCGTTTTTCAGCTATGGCGGCACAAGTATCGTAACGATGTATGTTGCCATGGGCATTGCAGCGGGTATCCGCCGCGTGGAGCGCATGGAGAAAAATAGAAAGGACAGAGGAGGATCGAGATGAAAAAAATAGTTGTTTTATCGCAGTTTAATGAGGACTGCCGGCGTATTCTTTCAGATGCTGCCGCTGGCGCGGAGCTGATTTTTTCGTCGCCCGGCGAGGCTGACGCCGCTTTGCTTGCAGATGCCGGAATGATCGTAGGTCCGGTTCCGCCGGCGCTTTTGCCGGATGCCAAAAGGCTTGAGGTTTTACAGCTTCAGTCTGCCGGCGCCGATGCGTACATAAAGCCGGGCGTGTTGCCTGAAACGGTAGATCTTTGTAACGCAACCGGCGCCTATGGCCTTGCAGTAGCGGAGCATTTGTTTGCCGGTATTCTTGCCATGATGAAAAAATTACACCTTTATCGTGATAACCAGCAGAAACCTGTCTGGCAGGGCCTCGGTTTGGTCGGCACAATGTGGCAGGCGACGGTGCTGATTATTGGTCCGGGCGATATCGGAGGAACGCTTGCGGAAATGTGCCGCGCGCTGGGCGCGTATGTGATTTGTGTTCGCCGCCGCAAAACCGCGAAACCGGACTTTGCTGATGAACTGTATACGATAGACGAACTGAACGACGTCCTGCCGCGCGCAGATATTGTAGCGCTTGCCGTGCCTGGCGCGCCGGACACGGTTCATTTGCTTTCCCGCGAGCGCATTGCGCTTTTAAAAGACGGCGTGATTGTCGCAAACGGCGGACGCGGTACGGCAATTGATACGGACGCGCTGGCAGAGGCTGTGGACAGTGGGAAAGTGGGCTGCGCGTTCCTTGACGTGACGGATCCCGAACCGTTACCGCTGGATCATCCGCTTTGGAAAAAGCCGAATGTGTTTATCACGCCGCATGTCGCGGGCGGGTATAACATGATTGAAACGCAGTTCCGGATAGCCCGTGTCGTGGCGAAAAATATCCGTCATTATCTTCAAAATGAGCCGTGTGAAAATATCGTGGACCGAAAGACAGGTTACCGGAAACCGCAGTGAATGTGGCGCCCAAAAAGCGGGACTACTCCTGCTTTTTGGGCGTTTTGGGCCTGCGAAGTGTCAGTGCGGCTGAGAAATTGGCGTGGCTGAATTCGTGGGCATCGCTGATTTGAAAAAAGGAGAGAAAATTATGCATTTGCTTTCCGATATCATTTGTGCCTTTGGTTCAAGAATTGGGATTGGGGTTTATCCGGCGGACAAAACCGCCTATTTCATGCGAAACGGCCGGTTCCCGGGTATTCCCATGAAGCTTGAGGTGGGCGTACGGCTGGATGGCCATGAATATATGTTGCCGCTTGCACCGGGCGGTGAGGCATTCAGCTTTGTAGAACAGGAAATGACGCCCACAACGCTGACGCTTACCGGCATTGATGCCGCTCGCGCGCTCTCCGTTCAACTGACATTGACCTCATTGTTTCGTCCGCAGGATGTCCGGTTTTCGACAACTCCCGCCGTGTTGGTAGACGTACGTGTCAAACGCTTGAAAACGCGGTTCCGTTGGGCGGCAGTTGACGATTCTCCCGCGGAAGGCTGCATTTTTGTCCGGTTTGACCGCGAAGTTTTTGCAATCACGCCGGCGGAGCAGGGCCTCTACCTGGACTATACCTATGATTACCAGCGTCCGGATACCTCCGGACGGCATCCCGACTCGTATCCTGTCCATGCGCGGGATTTCATCAGTGTGGCTGCCGGGTCGCTCTGTCAGGATGGCATTGCGCAGCCATTTGTGCTTTCTCTCGGCGAATATGGCGCACACATCACATTTGCCTGGTGTGCCTATGATGCGCCGCTTTTGGAAATTGGCGGCGTACTTGCAGATTTTAAGTATAAGGAGTTCTTCCCGTCACTGGAAAGTGTGGGGGCATGGTGCCGCGAACACGTACAGGAAATCCAAGAAAATGCCCGGCGCGTCGATGGAATTTTTATGGCACACAACCTTTCGACTGACTTTACGCATCTGACCAGTCAGGCGTTACATACGTATTTGGCCAGCACGTGGTACTGTACGCGTAACGGTGCGGATTGGTATTCCTGTTGGGAAGGCGGCGGTTACTTTCAGTCGTCCGTGGATGTGGAGTATTCCCAGGCGCCATTTTACCTGCTGGTGTGGCCGCAGCTGCTGGAGATGGAGTTATGTGAATGGGCGGAACATACCCGCGACGGCGAGACGAGACTGGGAGCGGCCGGACGCGGCACGCTTTATATGGCGCACGATATGGGACAGTACTGCGACTGCAATGGACAAAGGCTGTGGATTGATCAGGAGCTTGAAGAGACGACAAATTATATTTTAATGGCGTATGCAGTGTGGAAGCGTACGGGACGCTGTGTGGCGGTTGAACAAAATGCTGAGATGATCCGCCGCTTTATGGACTTTATCCTGGCAACAGACACACGGGGAGATGGAATTCCATCCTACGCCTGCCATACGACGCTTGACGACGCCTGTCTGCCGCTGCGTACCGGAGAACGGCTGACCTATATTGCGGTCAAGAGCGCTATGGCGTGCCGTACCGGTGCGGAGCTGCTGGAGTCGGTTGGGAACTATGAGACGGCAAAATACCGTGCGTTTTCAGAGCGTACCTTTACAACCATAGAGCGGGATGGCTGGCGTGGGGACCACTATGCCGCCTGCTTTACGGATATCGAAGGCGCGGACAGCGCCCATATTTATACGGCAAATGGCTTTGCGCTGCCTTTTATGACGGGTCTGTCTCCGTGTCTGGATATAAAACGTATGACGGCGGACATCAAAACCGCCACACGCCGGACGCTTTGCCGCTATGGCTGCCGCCATGCGGCGTACACGGATCGGGAGATTTTAAAGGAGAGCGTGCACGGGGCGTATTTTAACTCGCCGGATGTGGGTTGGATCTCTATGAATGAGACGCGGGATATCTCTGCGATGTATATGGGCATTGATATGCTTGATATGATGAGCCGGTACTGGGACTGGCAGGCCACAGTCAACGAACGTGAATACGTGCTGTTTCTTGATACTTTCTACGGAAACAGTCTGATGTTTTACCCGCGCGGGCTCGCTGCATTTGGCTATTATGATGCGGCGCTGCGCTTCAGCCTTGATGCGACCAGCGGCCGGCGCAGCATTTCGCCGCTGCGTGCGGATATGCAGATGCCGCTGCTGGCGGATGCCGATTGGCATGCAGGCCGTGTCCCTGTTGTAGAGACGTCTCGAGAGAACGGCAGGGTGGTCTATCAGATAAGAGAAGAGACGGTTTAGCGGCGCTTTCCTGTGTGGAATGGTAAAATTGTCCCGGAGGGTGGAACATGAAAAAGCAAATCCGAGAGGCCGGAAAGAATCATGAGGGTAACATCCGCATTCGAGGATACCGGCCGGCAAGGAGCCGGGCGTCTATAATACTGACCGACTTGCTGAAGACAGCAGCTGTGTTTGCGGTTTCAACTGTTGCAGGACTTCTTTTGCGTGAATTTCAGATAGATGAAGCCAATATCATGATGCTTTATATTGTCGGCGTGCTGCTGACGGCCAGTATGACCGGAAACCGTTTCTACAGTATTTTGTATTCCGTTTGCAGTCTGTTGAGCTTTAATTTTTTCTTCACGAGCCCCAACTTTTCTTTTTTTGCCTATGACCCCAGCTATCCACTGACGTTTTTGGTTATGTTTGCCGTGTCTCTGATTACGGGCAATCTCGTAAACAGGATTAAAACGCAGGCCCGGCAGGCGGAAATCATGGCTTACCGGACCGCTGTTCTCCTGGAGACCAATCAATTGCTGCAAAGAGAACGGAACGAACGTGGAATTGCGGCTGCGACGGCAAGACAGCTGGTCAAACTTTCTGGCAAAACGGTGCTTTATTTTATGGCGGATGAACATGGCACCCTGCAAACCCCGGAAGTATACGAGGCCGGTTCCGGTTCTTTGTCACAGGAACAAAAAGCGCGTTGCATTCAGGCTGCGGATCGCGTGTTTTCAGAAGCGGGGGAAGGCCGCGGACAATTGGATGAGCCTGCCTGCTTTGCAATTCGGACGGTGGAACATATTTATGGTGTTTTCAGCATTGCGACAAGTGCGGATACGATCGATACCTTTGAGAGCGGACTAATTGTATCGATTGTTGGCGAATGTGCGTTGGCGCTAGAAAAAGAATATTATAACAAAAGACGCGAAGAAGCCGCGATATGGGCAAAAAATGAACAGTTGCGCGCGGATTTATTGCGTTCCATTTCTCATGACCTGCGCACGCCCTTAACGTCGATTTCCGGTAGTGCGCGCGTTTTAATGACTGGCAGCGCGACCATACAGGAGCAAAGGAAGCAGGAACTTTATGCGGACATTTATGCGGACGCCGTCTGGCTGATTGAGCTGGTGGAAAATCTTCTGTCTGTGACGCGTGTGGAGAGTGGGAACATCGCGCTCTCTGTTAAGGAGGAACTGGTAGATGAGGTCATTGGAGAAGCTTTGCGGCATGTCAATGATAAGAGTGAGGCACACACAATCCGTGTAGAACAGGAGGACGTATGTCTGCTGGCACGGATGGATGCCCGTTTGATTGTACAAGTAATTGTCAATGTTGTAAACAATGCCGTCAAATATACGCCTCCAGGTTCGGAAATTGTCATTCGTGTTCAGCGGCAGGAAGACTTTATCAAGTTTGAAATTGCAGATAATGGGAATGGCATACCGGATGAGGCAAAACCGCATGTCTTTGACATGTTTTATACGGCGAATACTGCCGTAACAGACAGCCGGCGCGGAGTAGGGCTAGGCCTTGCGCTTTGCAGGGCGATTGTGCAGGCACACGGAGGAACCATTTCCCTGCGCGACAATGTTCCACATGGCGCGGTATTCACGTTCACGCTTCCAGTGGAGCGTTCTGAAACGAAGGATCAACCAAAATAAACCGTACCCTGCGGACAATTACGTCCGCAGGGTACGGTTTTAAAGATAGGGAAACCATCCCAAAGCGTTTTTATTTAGTTGGCGCACGAAGAACGACTTCACCGGTGCAATCCATTACGGCGTCCTCCCGGATCACTTCGCCGACGCTGTCGGCAACGATCCTGCCGGAACGCGGATTTTTCACAGAGAGAATGTGACCGCGCACGTCGGCATCGACGTCGGAATATTCAAAGGATAAATCCGTACCTTCCATACGGCAGTTGACAAGTTTTAAATTCTTGCAGTAACAAAGCGGCTGCGTTCCTATAATTTCGCAGTTGATAAGCGTCAGGCCGTTTGAAAACCAGCCGAGATATTCGCCCTTTACTACGGAATCCGTCACAGTCACATTTTCGCTGTGCCAAAACGCGTCTTTCGTGTCGAGTACGGAGTCTCGAATCGTTACATTTTTCGTATATTGGAAGGAATATTTGCCCTTCATACGCAGATTGGAAATATCAATATCGCGGCTTTCAAACAGGAAATACTCGGACTCTATCTCAGAATCCGTGATCTCCACGCCGTAACATTTCCAACCGAACTCCGGAGAGTGAATCTGTGAATGAATAATTTTGGTATCCGTACACTCCCGCAGGCACTTGATCCCATCAATATCGCAGCGTTCAATGACCCCATGTTCGGCATACCAGATCGGCGCACGGGTCTTCTCGTCCATAGAGGATTCGAAAAGCCGGTAACCTTTTGCATGCCAGAGCGGATAGCGCAGGGAAAAAGCGCAATTTTTAACTTCGACGTCACGGCACTCTTTCAAAACGGACTCACCGTCTGCGGGCCCTGCAAAAGTACAGTGAACAACTTCGGCATTCTGTATGGCGTAGAGCGAGCGTTCTTCGTCAAAGGTTTTGTTGGTTATGACTGTTTGCATGAAATGACATTTCCTTTCTATTGCGCCGTCTGCCGGCTTTTTGAAATCTATGTATTTATTATACGACATGTCTGTGGCAAAATCCAGTGGCAATTCCAATTGGGATGCCGCGGCCGAAAGGCGTTTACATTAAAAATAAAAATAGGACTTGACGGACGCTTTTATATCCTGTATACTATATTCGATGGTTAGTATAAACTAACTCAACGATTTTATTTTTTGCAAATTGGTTAGTTATATCTAACTAAAGCGTATACGCGAAATAGTAGCGCGAGGCCATCTGTAGACAGCAAGCCGGTCTTTGGGATATCGAGAAGAGGGCCGCGTTTTACATGCGCAGCAAAAGGGGCAGAAGGGAGGAAAGTGGATGCAGGTGATGGAATCCGGGGAGGATTACCTGGAAGCAATTTTGATTTTGCAAAAACGAAATGGCGTTGTGCGCTCTGTAGAAATCGCAGCAGAATTGAAAGTGACAAAGGCAAGTGTCAGCGTGGCAATGAAGAACCTGAAGAAAGGCGGATACATACAGATGGGAGAGAATCATGAAATCACGCTGACCCCGGAGGGCCGGAAACTTGCAGAGACCATGTATGAGCGGCATTTACTGTTTTCAAAATTACTCTCGGGCCTGGGCGTTGACCATGAAACTGCACTGCGTGACGCCTGCCGTATGGAACACGCAATAAGCGCCAAGAGCTTTGAGGCGCTCAAACAGTACTTGCTGAAGGTCGCCGGACCAGCGGAATGAATTCGGGGCTTGAGAAAATGACGGGCTTGAGAGACAGGGGGTCTGCCTTGCTGGAGATGGAAAAATATTTAATTTTGCACTGCGCACCAACACTGGCGTCTTTAAAAACCGCCAATCTTTTTGGCATGAAATTAGAAAACGGAGCGGAGATTGAGCGGCAATTGGCACGTTGGAACCACCAGCTGCGGGAAAAGGGTATTTTCCTAATGTTGCTAAAACAACAGGAGGGTCGTGCGCTCGTCTATGTTTGCAGGGAATCACATTTGCGCCGCGACCTGTGCCGGCATGGTGTCGCACGGTTTTTAGCCGGTTACGGCTATGACAGCATGGATCCGTTGCGTGCGCTGGAACGTTTGAAGGAAAGGCTGAATGAGTCTGCGGTATTTCCTCATGAAATCGGAATTTTTCTTGGTTATCCGCTGGGAGATGTCGTCGGCTTTATCCGAAATTCCGGGAAAAACTGCAAATGCGTAGGCTGCTGGAAGGTGTATTGCAATGAATGCGATGCGATCAAAACATTCGCGCGTTATCAAAAATGTCAGGAAATCTATGCACGGCTATGGAAACAGGGAAAAACGGTGCAACAGCTCACTGTAGCTGTGTAATTCAGATGGAAAAGGAGCAACAAACATGAGTAAAGTAGCAGTGGTATACTGGAGTGGAACCGGAAATACAGAGGCAATGGCAAGTTATGTTGTAAAGGGTGTGCAGGAGGCCGGCGCGGAGGCCACACTGTTTACGGCAGGAGAATTCGGAGTAGAACAAATGGACAATTTTGACGCCGTTGCCTTTGGGTGCCCGTCGATGGGCGCAGAGCAACTGGAGGAGAGTGAATTCGAACCGATGTTTATTGCCTGCGAACCAAAACTGAAGGGTAAAAAAATTGCCCTGTTTGGCTCATATGGCTGGGGAGACGGCGAATGGATGCGCACCTGGGAGGAAACTTGCCGCAGTGATGGAGCAATACTCGTCTGTGAAAGCGTCATTTGTAATGAGGCGCCAGACGCAATGGGAGAAGCTTCCTGTATCGCACTCGGAAAATCACTGGCTTAAGCGACGGAATCAAAACAGGCGCCCTTTTAATGGGCGCCTGTTGATTCTCATTGACTGCGGCGTTCGGCGGCATGTACCTTGAACGCTTCAAACGTTTCTTCGCTGATTACGTGTTCAATGCGGCAGGCATCCTCTGCTGCAACCGCCGGGTCGACGCCAAGGGCGGTCAGCATATCAGAGAGCAGCGTGTGACGCTCATACATTTTTTCTGCGATCGCACGGCCCTGGTCCAATAGTGTGATGTATCCATCCGAATCAACATCAATGTAACCATTGGTACGTAAATTCTTCATTGCCACGCTGACGCTTGGTTTGGAATAGGAGAGCTCACTTGCGATGTCAATAGAACGTACCTGGCCAAGACGTTTTTGCAAAATCAAAATGGTTTCCAGGTAGTTTTCGGCAGATTCATGGATCTTCATGGGAGTCACCTCGCTTTCAAAACATAAAACGGATAACCTTATTTTAACACAACATACGGACGCCGATCAAGTGCCATTCTAGATTCCTTGACAAAAAAGCAAGTCCATGCTACACTGATTTTGACGTTAGCTTATGCTAACTAAATGCAAACGCCGGATTTGAAAACCCGGTAAAAAAATTCGGATATGGGGGCATTGCCGGTATGGAAGCTACCATTGCAATTTGTATCATTCTGCTTGTCATTTGCGTATTATCCGTTCGAAGTTATATTAAGAAGGTAAAGAACGGCTGCTGCGGTGCGGAGGGTGACGAGGTCAAACGAATTCGTCCGCAAGATAAGGAAACGTCACATTATACGCATGCTTATCAGATTGAGATAGAGGGAATGCACTGCAAAAACTGCGCCTTGCGTATTGAAAATGCATTTCATGCGCAGGATACTTACTATGCTACGGTGAATTTAAAAGGAAAAAATGCTGTAGTCTATGCAAAAATGCCCGTTTCGGAGGAAGATTTAAAACAGATCGTACGCCGCGCCGGTTATCAGGTGACAGGCGTTCAGATGCTGAATCCCGAAAAAACCTGATGGAAATACAAAAAGAGCGCAACATGGAAGCGTTGTCCGTGTTGCGCTCTTTTTGAAAACATGCCTAGATAATCAGCATAGCATCCCCAAAAGAAAAAAACCGGTAACGTTCCCGCACGGCCTCCTGGTAAGCGTGCATGGTATGTTCATATCCCGCAAACGCGCTGACAAGCATGATTAATGTGCTTTCCGGCAGATGAAAATTGGTAATCAGACCGTCGATTGCACGAAACTTGTAACCGGGGTAAATAAAAATATCGGTCCAGCCGGCTGTGGCAGGGATTACGCCATTTTCGTCCGCCACGGATTCCAGGGTGCGCGTCGAAGTTGTGCCAACGCTGATGATGCGTCCGCCTGAGGCACGTGCGTCGTTGATGGTGGAGGCGGCTTCGCGAGGCACTTCATAATATTCGGAATGCATGACGTGCTCTGTAATTTCTTCCGCTTTGACCGGGCGGAACGTACCAAGTCCAACATGCAGGGTTATGCGTGCGATGCGGACGCCCATACCTTCCAGCTTTGCCAAAAGCTCCGGCGTAAAATGAAATCCCGCTGTCGGCGCAGCGGCGGAGCCTGGATTTTTGGAATAGACCGTTTGATAACGGGAAGGGTCGTCAAGTTCCTGCGTGATATACGGCGGCAGCGGCATGCGTCCAAGACGCTCTAATACTTCCAGGAAGATTCCTTCATAATCAAACCGGATTATGCGGTTTCCTGTTTCAGTCACACGCAGGACCTGTGCAGTAAGTTCGTCGCCAAAGCTGAGGCGTGCGCCTTCCCGAGTACGCCTGCCGGGTTGTGTAATACACTCCCATTCATCGCCGCGCTGCGTCAAAAGCAGGACTTCCACCGGACTGCCGGTCTTTTCGGAAACACCGATCAGACGAGCCGGAATCACACGAGATTCATTAATGACCAGACAGTCGCCCGGATGAAGATATTCCGGAAGATCATAAAAATGCTGGTGTGAAATATGGCCATCGGTTCGGTCAAGAACCATCAGACGAGACGCGTCGCGCTGTAAAAGCGGTGTTTGTGCAATGAGTTCTTCCGGAAGGTCATAGTAAAAATCAGAACGTTTCATAGGCAAAAAACGTCCGCGGGACGCGCGGGCGTTCCTTTCTTATATCAATAGGCAGTCATCATGGTGACGCCGGTATAATAGTATGTGAGAATCTGCTCGTAGGTATAGCCAAGCTCTGCCATGGCCTTGGCGCCATACTGACTGAGACCGACATTGTGACCATTCCCGCTGCCTTTTATAATAAAGGTACCGGAGCAGGACGTCGGAACCGGCAGCGTACTTACCGGGACGGTGCCGGCCGACGAGCCGCCGCCGGATGTAATAGGGAACGCGGATGCACCGGAAATCGTCGTGACGGTATCTGCGGTGTCTGTTCCGGACGAAGAGAGCACCGGAGCGTCCGTACCGTATTTCTCAGTGCCGGAAATGGTTCCGGAACCGGTGAGGACGCCGGCATTAAAAACCGTTGTGGAACTGTAGGAGGCCGACGAGCCTGCGGAAGAGAGCTGTCCTGCGCCGACGCTTGTAATCTCATCATTGCTTTGGATGCGCATGGCATATTTATCCTCGAAGATAAACCGCTGGCTGTAAACATGGATAGAAGACCCGGATGTGTTGAAAAGAGTCCGGCAGCGCTCGCCTGTATAGACGATCTCATGACCGACAGAATCGATAAACGTCAGGCTTTTGACGTTGCCCGCATTGGTATAGGTCGCATATGCGTGGACGATACTGCCGGTAAATTCAGTTCCGCGATCACGCAGGATGTCCGTGATATCTTCAAGCGTCAGCTCATATGTCCAATCGGTATGCGAAACATTGGTCTGTTTTTCAAAATCATCGCGGACGGCGCGTAGATAGGGGAGCGCTTCCGTCCAGACATTCTCGCTGTCTTCGGACGCTCCGCCGTTTGACGAATAGTAGAACGCGTTGATGAGTTCCCCGGCGTATGTGAGATACCTGCCCGCCGTTTCCAGGACCGCCTGATCGGTACGGTCATTCGCACCGTTTGTGCCATAATAAACCTGGCAGTCCGTACTGTTGCAGAGGTCGAATCCATCTGCCGCGTGTTTGTTCAAATTGGCATATGCATAAGTCCGCGCACAAACAGCCTGGGCTTTTAACGCTTCCTGCGGCCAGGAGCTGCTCATTTCATAGGGAATTACGCCGCGTATGTAATCTTCCAAATCGACAACGTTTATGACCGCAACGCCGTTGCCATCGCGGGCGTATTCAAACGCGCCGAAGTATTTACGGCCTTTAAACCAGGTTTGCGCACCCTCATTACCGGAAAGTGCATCAAAAACCGGCTCTATGGCAAGCCGCGTACCGCTCCTATCAAATTCAAACAGGATTTCGCCGCTCTGCGTATCGCAGACCGTATAACCGGTAGGGCTTGCCTCCGCTACGCCGTAACCATAGGGAAAAGCATAGTCCTGTGCGTCAAAATATGAGGAAAAACTGCCGGTTCGCACAAAAAAACTCCCGTTTACGTAGGCAGGAAACGCTCCGCCGCCTAGCAGTTCCGCATAAGTGCGGGCTTCCTCGTAGGTCGGGAAGGTGAAATTAACCTGTACGTGATAAGTTGTATCGGGATAGACCGTCAGATACACGTTTGGAAGGTATCCCAACGCCGTAAAGTTCCCATCTCCATCCATCCAGCCGACATGATAACCGGAACCGTATCCAGTTGCATTTTGCAGGTTTGCGGAAGCAAGTGCGTCGGAACCATAATAAAGTCCGATTCTGATTTTACAGTCGTATGGTACGTTTGCCGCCTGCGTCCACGGTTGGGAAAGAAGAAGCAGAAACATGGCAAAAAGCAGGATAAAGCCGGTTTTTTTTCGCATAGTGGTCTCCTGTCGGACAAAATACAATCATTATCACATGCATTATACCGGTTTCGACCGCTTTTGTCAATTTTTTTGATTGACAGTCTCGTCCTGCTTTGATAAAATGAACAAAATAGAAGGTAATCGGATACGCTTTTCCTGATGTGATTTGCGGGAGAAAGGATATCATGATGGCGTCGGCCGGCATATAATGGTACAGCACTGTCGCCGCCTGCAACACGGCGGCTTGGTTTTGTAGGAGGTCATTATGAAAAAGCCTATTTTTAAAGGTTCCGCAGTGGCGCTGATTACGCCCTATCGTGACAACAAAGTGGATTTTGAGGCATATGGAGAACTGATAGACTTTCAAATTGCCGGTGGGACCGCTGCTTTGGTAGTCTGTGGTACGACGGGTGAGGCGCCGACTCTTTCGGACGAGGAACACCACGCCTGTATTGATTATGCCGTTCGCCGCGCAGCAGGACGCGTGCCGGTTATTGCCGGGTCCGGTTCCAACGATACGCAGCATGCGGTCGATATGAGCAATTATGCAAAAGAAGCGGGTGCCGACGGCGTTTTGATGGTTACGCCGTATTATAACAAGCCGACGCAGAGAGGGCTTTTGAAGCAATATACATACATTGCCGAGCGGGTCGATTTGCCGATTATTATTTATAACATCCCTTCGCGGACGGGCGTATCCATGACTGGGCCCGTGTATGAAGAACTGGCGAAGTTCCCAAATATCAACGGCGTAAAAGAGGCGTCCGGAGACTTTGCATTGGTTAACGATCTCATGCATCGGTGCGGTGACGAGATGAACGTGTGGGCGGGCAACGACGACATTACCATACCGGTTCTTGCAATGGGCGGTTGCGGTGTCATATCTACGGCAGCGAATATTATCCCGCGGGTTATGCAGGAGATCTGTTCTAAATGGTTTGCAGGGGATCATGCTGGGGCTGCTGCGATGCAGCGCGCTTATTACGACGTGCTGCGCGATTTGTTTCTGGAGACCAATCCGATTCCGGTTAAGACCGCTGCAAATTTGATGGGATTACCGGCTGGAGACTGGCGTCTGCCGCTGTGCGAGATGTCAGATGAGAATTTTGCAAAACTGAAGAAAACACTGGCGAAGCATGGTCTGATCGCCGGGTAAAAGAGGAGTAAAATACTATGCTGAAGATAGCGCTGTCCGGCTGTAATGGCCGTATGGGACGTGCAATTACCGAGCTGGCGTCCCAGCGCGGCGATATGGAGATTGTCGCCGGGTTTGACGCCGTACCGAATAGGCTTTCGACCTATCCCGTCTATGCGGATCCTTTTGAATATACGGGAGAGATGGACGTTTATGTTGATTTTTCGACGGCGTCCGCGCTGGATCATATTTTAGAATACTGTGTGCCGCGCGGGATTCCTCTTTTGCTGGCGACTACCGGCCATAGTGATGCGCAGCTGGCCGCGCTCCATAAGGCTGCGGAAAAAATCGCTGTTTTTAAGAGTCCAAACTTGTCGCTGGGCGTTGCCGTACTGAGCGACCTGGTGCGACGCGCCACGCGTATCCTGGGCGCAGACTATGACATAGAAATTATCGAGCGCCATCACAATCAGAAGCTTGACGCGCCTTCCGGAACGGCGATGAGTTTGGCGCAGGACGTACAGGCTGAACTTCCGTTTTCAGCCGAGCTGGTGTATGACCGCCACGAGCGCCGCGAAAAGCGTCCAAAAAATGAAATCGGAATGCACGCGCTGCGCGGCGGTACGATTGTCGGAGAGCACGAGGTTGTGTTTGCGGGTACGAACGAGGTGCTCTCAATCCATCACTCCGCGCAGTCGCGCGAAGTGTTTGCCGCAGGCGCGCTGCATGCGGCAAAGTATCTTGCCGGGCGCGCACCGGGTATGTATAATATGCGCGATCTGGTTGCATCGGTAGATTGATTATTAAACGGGACAGTTCCCGTACGATTAAGGAGAAAAGAAACATGAAAAAGTTCAGAGTCGGCATTATAGGCTGTACGGGTATGGTAGGCCAGCGTTTTGCGCTGATTTTAAGCGGCCACCCCTGGTTTGAAATCACAGCTCTCGCGGCGAGCGCACGCAGTGCCGGACGAACTTACTCGGAGGCGGTTGACGGCCGTTGGAAAATGACGGAACCGGTTCCCGAACTGTGCGCCGGCATGACGGTCATGGATGCGACGGCTGAGATAGACCGTATTGTGGAGCTTGTGGACTTTGTGTTCTGTGCGGTCGATATGAAGAAGGACGATATCCGTGCGCTGGAGGAACTCTATGCGAAGCATGAGTGCCCGGTTGTTTCCAACAACAGCGCGCACCGCTGGACGCCCGACGTCCCCATGATTATTCCGGAGGTCAATGCTGCCCATGCGCAGGTGATTCCCTGTCAGCGTAGGCGCCTTGGCACACGCCGTGGATTTATTGCCGTCAAGCCGAATTGCTCTATTCAGGGTTATGTCCCGGCGCTGCACGCGCTGCGCGATTTGGGATTGGAGCGTGCCGCCGTGTGTACCTACCAGGCAATCTCCGGCGCGGGAAAAACCTTCCGCGAGTGGCCGGAAATGCTTGACAACGTGATTCCGTATATCGGCGGAGAGGAAGAAAAGTCGGAGCGTGAGCCGCTCAAAATATGGGGCGAGTTGTCGAATGGCGTCATCGTACCGGCGGAGACCCCGGCCATTACGGCGCAGTGTATCCGCGTGCCGGTAACAGATGGTCATATGGCGGCGGTCTTTGCCACGTTTACGAAAAAAGTTCCGTGTGAAGAGATGATTGCGCGGTGGGAGAACTATCGCGGCCGTGCGCAGGAACTGGAGCTTCCGTCTGCGCCGAAGCAGTTCCTGCATTATTTCAGGGAGGAAAACCGTCCGCAGACAAGGCTTGACCGCGACCTGGAAAACGGAATGGCGGTATCTTTGGGACGTTTGCGTCCTGATACGCAGTACGATGTAAAGTTCGTCGGTCTTGCGCACAATACGATGCGCGGCGCTGCAGGAGGCGCGGTTTTGACGGCGGAGTTACTCTGCGCGGAAGGGTATATGGATTGAGCTTAAACGGTATGATAGGATGCATGCAAGTGGCGGAACTCCTGGTTCCGCCACTTGGTTTGCCGGAATGTAACGCCTTACGGCACGAAGGAGGTTGAAATCGTTTGGCAAAAGAATACAGGCGTCTGACGGTTTCCGATCTTGAGATGATTGTGAGGCTGAACGTAACTTATAGAGATGGATTTGCACGTTGGGAAAATGCGTGCGCTTTTTTGACGCATCCGCAGAACTGGCTGTTTGCCTGTGTGGAGGACGGCCGTATCCTGGCTTTTTGTCAGGGATATGAATGTATGCGGCTAAATGATGTGGGCGGCCTTTTGTATATTCACGAGTTCGCCGTGCTGCCGGAGTTTCGCCGGCAGGGAATTGGCAAGACGATGCTCGATATGTTAAAGATACTCTGCAGGCTTTCTGGCATCCGCAGGATTTTCCTTGTCACACAGCGGTCCAATCTTCCCGCCGCCGCGTTATACGAGGCTGCGCGCGGAAGGCCCGCGCATAGGGACGATATGGTATATGTATTTGACGACCTGGATGTGCCGTAATGCTCCACAGCATGTTGGCGTCAGATTGTGAATTAAGAAAAAAGTAGGGATGACAGTGTTTCGAATTGTAAAGACTTCCGGCGCGGCGCGCCGTGGCGTATTTGCCACGCCGCACGGGGAAATTCAGACGCCGGTATTCATGAATGTCGGCACGCTCGCCGCGATCAAGGGCGCTGTTTCGACGCGTGACCTCGAGACGGTTGGCTGCCAGGTGGAGCTCTCTAATACGTACCATCTCCATCTGCGTCCGGGTGAGGAAATTGTACGGGATATGGGAGGGCTGCATGGTTTTATGAACTGGCCACACCCGATTTTGACGGATTCCGGAGGTTTTCAGGTGTTTTCCCTGGCAGGCCTGCGCCGTATTACCGAGGAGGGCGTTCGTTTTCATGCGCATACGGATGGGCGCCTGATTCATATGACACCGGAACTGAGCATGAAGATTCAGGCCTATTTGGGCTCAGATATTGCCATGGCATTTGACGAGTGCATTGCAAATCCCTCTCCGCGCGAGTATGTGGAAAAGAGCGCTGCACGTACGGCGCGGTGGCTTACACGGTGCAAAGCGGAGCTTGACCGGTTGCACCGGGAGGATGAGACCTGTCCAAATCCGGGACAGATGCTTTTCGGCATTAATCAGGGCGGAGTGTTCGACGATATCCGCGTTGAGCATATGAAACGTATCGCAGAACTGGACCTGCCGGGTTACGCAATCGGCGGTCTTGCCGTTGGGGAGACGGCGGAGGAAATGTATCGCATCATTGAGGCGGTGAATGCGGTCGCGCCACAGGACAAGCCGCGCTATCTGATGGGCGTCGGTACCCCGACAAATATCATTGAGGCGGTTGCGCGGGGCGTGGATTTTTTCGATTGCGTGATGCCTGCACGAAATGCCCGGCATGGGCATGTTTATACCTGGGAAGGAATCAGGAACCTGAACAATGAAAAATATGCGCGCGATGCCGATCCCATTGAACCCGGTTGTGGCTGCCCGGCCTGCCGGGAATATTCCCGCGCTTATATCCGGCATTTGTTCCGTGCAGGTGAATCGCTGGCGGGAAGACTTGCCACGCTGCACAACCTGTATTTTTATAATCATTTGACGCGTCATATCCGGGAGGCCGTTGAGCGGGATGCGTATGAAGCGTTTCGGCTCAGATGGTCAGATATACTTTCGCAAAGAATTTGATTTTCTATGGGAAAAGTGAATAAAAACTACTTGTAAATCATAGTCATATATGGTAAAATGCCTATGGCAAAGTCAAACTATGCTGCCGTATTTGGATACAGACCCGGTTGCGTTGTTTGGCTTTTTCTATTTACTGAAAACGGAGGTGCGTGGTATGGAGAAACTTTATATGGGTGCCGCTTTTTATCCGGAAGTGTATGGAAAAGATCTCCCAACATTTGAAAAAGACGTTGAGATGATGAAAAAAGGCGGCTTCAATGTCATGCGGGTTGCAGAGTTTTCCTGGAGCTGTATGGAGCCGCACGACGGTGTCTTTGATTTCGCATGGCTGCACGAACTTGTGGACCGGCTTTATGAAAATGGGATTTATACCATTCTGTGCACGCCGTCGGCAACGCCTCCCGACTGGCTGACCAAGAAGTATCCCGAAACGTTGAAGATGAACGACGACGGCAACCGGAAACAACATGGCGCGCGCCGCCACTGCTGTTCGAATTCCCGTGTTTACCGCAACTATGTGCGCCGGATTAATACGCGCATGGCGCAGGAGTTTGCAGGTCATCCCGCCGTCATCGGCTGGCAGCTGGATAATGAGATTTCTCCGGAGCGCCGCGGATGTTCGTGCCCGGCCTGCATGGCAAAGTTTCATGAGTATCTGGCGCAAAAATTTGGTACGGTAGAAGAGCTCAACGCCCGCTGGTATCTGAAACTCTGGAGCCAGGAGTACGAGAGCTTTGAAGATGTGCCGCATCCGCATGAGTTTACCTGGTCGCATCCCTCTTTGATTGCAGAATATTTGGAGTTTCAGTCTGATACAAACGCAGAATTCCTGCACGAACAGGCGGAAACCCTCCGTGAAAACGGCGTTACTGTGCCGATTGGCACAGATATGATGCCGATCTATACGCAGCACTATCCAAAGACCGTCGCGCCTCTTGACGTGGTGCAGTTTAACCACTATAACAGCCGTTCCGATCTGTGGCAGGAGGGCTTTTGGTTTAACTATATGCAGAGCCTGAAACCCGATGTTCCGTTCTGGGTTACAGAGACCTGTACAAGCGCCAACGGTTCTACTTCCAATCCGGCGTTTGAGTATCCGCTGGGATTTAATCGCGTCAATTCCCTGATGCCGTTTGCCTTTGGCGCGGCGATGAACAACTATTGGCTCTGGCGCGCGCATCCGGGCGGGCATGAGCTGATGCATGGCCATGTGATTACCACGCAGGGCAGGCCCGTTTACAATTTTAATGAGTGTGAGGACGTTGCACAGATCCTTACCGCCGCGGAAGAGTTCCTGACCGGTACGAAGGCAGATTATCGCGGCTTTGCCATGAGCGTGTCCTGTAAATCCGCCATGATGTTTGCCGCTCAGCCGACCGTCTCCGGGTTCAGCTATCGTCAGTCGATTATGGACGTCTGGCATGATCTCATGGGGAGCGGCATGCTTCCGCGGCTTCTGGAACCGTGTATGCCGCTGGACGATGTAAAAGTGCTCTATTCGCCGTTTTTGATGACGCTGGAAGAGGATGATTTTCCAATACGGCTGCGCGCGTGGATTGAAAATGGTGGCGTCTGGATTGCCGGTCCGATGACCGACATTCGAAATACGGACGGCGCAAAGTATCTGGATTCGCCGTTCGGAATGATTGAAAAACTGACGGGTATCTATTGTGATTACGGCATTACGGCGCACTCGATCCCGGCCGCCGTGGACTGGAATGGCAAGACTGCCGACACACTTATCTGGACGGATGTCTTTACCTTGCAAGACAATCAGGAGGCACTTGCTATTTATCGGAGTAAATCGGAACCCTCTCCCTTTGATGGCGGCGTCGCGGCGGCTTGGTGTCCTGTTGGAAAGGGCGGTGTTCTCGTACTGGGTACGCAGCCCACAGGTCAGGCTCTTCAGGAGATCGTTTCCTATGCTTTTGCAAGAGTGGGAATCCTGCCGGGCATTTGCACGACAGGAAATGTACTGGCGATACAGCGGACCGGTGCCGCTGAGGGTGTTATTGTCTGCGAAGTGGATTATAAAGAAGGCAAGGTATATCTGGATGGCGAATACCAGAATGTTGTAACGGGAGAACCTGTATCCGGAACCCTTACACTGAAACCATATGACTTCCAGATTCTGAGGAAAACTGTGAAAGAATAGGACAAGGGCTTTGGTAAAAAGTAATGACAAATTAGTAACAATACGCAGGAACCGTTATATTCTTGCATTGGAAAACGTATAAAATTCGCGAAAAGCAACTATTTTTAAACAGCGTGGAGAAAAAATATTACCAAATGGTCAAAACGGTATTGACTTTTGGCTGTGAGTATGGTACCATTTTGACAAAAGTAATAGAAAGATTCGCAAAATGTTGGTGGTTTTGCTCAAAGTCTATTACTTTTGTGAATTTCATTCTCGCGGTTTTGGTGTAAAAGTGACAAAATGTGCATCTTTGTACAACTTTTATTATATTTTTACATTGCACCGTGAATGATGGGTGTCGTGGTTCTTTTGGGCCACGAGGATGCTTTGTTATCCAAGCACCGGGCGTTTCCCGCGAAACAGACTTGAAGGAGGCTATCGCATGAAAAAAGAAGCAGTACCGGCTGCGGGGCCGGGAACAGGTGGATCGGGAGAAATAAAGCTTTATAGTAGAAGGACGAGAGTCATTCGCGAAAATATTGAACTCTGGTCTTTTGTAATTCCGGCTGCCGCATTGATAATCATGTTTAACTATGCGCCTATGTATGGTATTATCATTGCGTTCCAGAATTATTTCCCCGGAAGTCCATTCCTTGGTGAGAATACACAGTGGGTCGGCCTGAAGCATTTTAGAGATTTTATCAATAGTATTTACTTTGGGCGAATCATGAGGAACTCCATTCGTCTGAGCTTGCTGAATCTGCTCTTTGGTTTCTGGCTTCCGATTATTTTCGCACTGATTTTGAATGAACTTAAGAATTTGAAGTTTAAGAAGTTTGTTCAGACGGCGAGCTATTTACCGCACTTTATTTCGACGGTTGTTGTCGCCGGTATGGCGATCTCGTTCTGTCAGCCGACAGGCCTGGTCAACCTTATTCTTGGCGCTTTCGGCGTTGCTCCGCAGAGCTGGCTGGATATGCCGGATAAGTTCCCGATGATTTATACGATTATCAACGTATGGAAGAGCTTCGGTTTTAACAGCATTCTGTATTTCTCTACGTTGTCCGCAATTGACCCCTCGCTTTATGAGTCCGCACGTATTGACGGTGGTAACCGCTGGCAGCAGTGCTGGCATATCACGCTCCCCGGACTCAAGAGCATTATTGCGATTCAGTTCATCCTTGCGCTTGGTGGTATCCTGAATACGAACTCTGACTTGGTCATCCTGATTTACAACCCGGCCACCTATGAAACGGCCGATGTTATTGGTTCGTATACGTACCGTATCGGTATCCAGGATGGTAGATACAGTTATACAACGGCTGTTGGTCTCTTCATGTCGGCGATCGGTTTTGCACTTACCTTTATTGCCAACAAGATCAGCAACTGGCTGACCGGTTTCGGTTTGTGGTAAGAGAGGGGGAAAGACGGATATGGCTAAAAATCCAAACAAGATCAGAGAAGGTAGCGTCGTTGCGGATGTCATTTTCTACATATTGGCGATCTTCTTTGCGTTTATTACATTGTACCCGATGTACTATGTTTTGATCTTATCGTTGAGTGATCCGAACGCTGCGGCTTCCATGCGCGTATTCTTCTGGCCGAAGGGCTTCTACATCGACGGCTATAAGAACATCGTAACGGACCGTAACCTGTGGTTGTCTTATCGAAATACGATTTTCTATGCACTGGCTTCCTGCGTCCTGATGTTGATTACGGCAACAATGTGTGCTTATCCGCTTACGTCGAAGGCTCTGCGCGGAAGAAAGTTCCTGACGTTCTTCCTTCTCATCCCGATGTATTTTAACGGAGGCATCATCCCGAGCTTCCTTTTGATGCAGAAACTTGGTTTTTACAATACGCCGTGGGCAATTATTCTTCCGGGTGGCGTTAGTATCTGGTATATCATCTTGATTCGTTCGTACTACCGTACCATTGGTGAGTCCTTACGTGAGGCTGCGATGATAGATGGTGCGAGTCATTACCAGATTTATTTCAATCTTTTCTTACCGAACTCTAAGGCGATTATTGCAGTTATCGCGCTTTATACAATCATCGGACAGTGGAACAGCTGGTTCCAGGCGTTGATTTATCTGCCGAATACCTATTGGCAGCCGCTTCAGTTGTACCTCCGTCGACTGCTCATCCTGCAGAATGCGTCTTTGGAGTCTGTCATGAACCTTTCGGCTGAAGCGCTGGAAGAAATGGCGAAGGAACAGCTTTCCAATAACCAGTTGAAATATACAGTTATCTTTATTTCAACTCTTCCGATGCTGGTCGCCTACCCGTTCTTCCAGAAGTACTTTGTTAAGGGCGTCATGCTTGGTTCTCTGAAAGAGTAAAATATCGTGTTGGCGGGAGCAGCGAAAAGCTGCTCCCGCTTTTTTTTCTGAAGGGATCTCATGTTGAGCAGACGTTGGTGGAAGGCTCTTGTTTTAACGGCGTGCATGTTTCTAGGTACATCCTGCACGCGATCTACGCCAACGTGCAGCGAAGCGATCTTTGCAATAGATAACCGTTATGACAATCACGATAAATGGTGAAGACGGACAAGCGGCCGTGGAAGCGGCGATATCCCTGATTTTCGAACTGGATGCGCAGCTGTCGGTAACCAGCCAGGCTGAACGATGCAAACGGCGCAGATGTGCAGGTGTCCTCCGAAGTTTATGAATTGGTTGCTGAAGCCATGGCGTATTCAGAACAATTTTCCGGTCATTTTGATCTGACGCTTTCTCCCATAGTGGCGCTTTGTGGGTTTTATACTAATGAGTTTTCTGTACCGAATCAGAATGCGGTAAATGCTGCGTAGCGTTACGTATCAGAACGTATTGTTAAAGGATCATTTTATAATTTCACTTGTAAGCGGGGCGCAGATTGATTTTGGCGGTATTACTAAGGGTTACGCAGCGGAGGCCGTTTGTAAACTGCTCTCGTCACATCGCGTTGAAGGCGCGATTTTAGATTTGGGTGGAAATGTCTTGGCGCTTGAGAGCCGAACGACGATACGCATGTCTATCAGTGATGTTTCTATCACACTGGGGGTGATGGACCTGTTGCCCGGGCCTGTGGACACTTTTCGTCTGCTTGCCTGATGCCGCAAGCTTCGGTTTTCTTCATAGCTATGGGTGATATGATTTCTGGAGGAGTGAGAATGGAGATAAGAGTACTTCGATATTTTTTAACTGTAGTGCGGGAGGAAAGTATTACTAAGGCCGCGGATGTTTTGCACATTACCCAGCCAACTCTCAGCCGTCAGATTGCTCAGATGGAGGAAGAATTGGGTATTAAGCTTTTCGACAGAAGTGCACGCCGAATCACTTTGACAAACGAGGGAATTTTGCTTCGCCGCCGTGCAGAGGAAATTCTGGAACTGGTAGATAACTCAGTTCTCAAAGACCAGGAAATGCTTCAGATTGCCATGCGCCCTGCGGTGGAGCTGTCTTACCTGCGAAAAGAAGAACAGGCCGACTTGTTCGCTATCATGGACGAGATGGACTGCACCCCGTCCCACGCCCAGGCCATCAAAATGCGCCAGATGTCCGAAGCCAAGACCGGCGATGAACGGCTGGCCAAAGACGCCCTTGTTTCCATTATGAAGGAGGAAAAGCCCAATCAAAAAGAACAGTTCAAAATCCCAAAGGAAAAAATCAGCCGGTTTTTTGCGCCGGGGACGCCCACGCAGAAGATCGAGGACACCATTGTCAAGGCGCTGGAACTTTACCGCAAACGCCAGCGCAGTTTAGAGAGATAGCCCACTCACAAGGGGGAAGTGCGCCCATTTGCGGGGAAACGGCAGCTTGTGCCGGTTCCCCCTCTCCACACCTCACCCCTTCCAAACAACCTAAACAGCCTAAAAAAGAAGATATTTGGGGAGCCTGGATGTTTATAAAAAGCTCCGGCCTCTTTTCCACAGGCAGACATCGGGCTGCGAGGAAAACCGGGCGGGCCTCTCTTTTTTAGACAGTAACCAACACAAGCCGCGGCACATCGGAAACGGTGTGCTTTTTTTGCGGCCATTTCAAGGAGGTAACACGATGAAAGCATTGAGAAAGCCCCTGTCCCTGTTCATGGCCATGCTCATGTGCCTGGGCATATTCGCAGGGACGGGAACTACAGCGTTTGCCGCAGGGGAAACCATGACGACGTATATGGTGGAGTTCCCCCGTGCCAGCGACCCCAACAAGGCAGGCTGGGGACATTCCGCTATGAATTTCCTGGGCGGATGGTCTACCGGCGAAAATAACGGTTTTACCATCCACACGCAGGATTCCTTTAACGGGAAAGTCATCTACTGTATCGAACCCGGCGTCGGCGTTCATTCCGGCGACCAGTTTACTGGCCGGGGCGAGGATTTCTGGGATGATTACCCGTCCGATCTGAACCCCACTATTCCACCGGACACCATCAAGGAATATATCGGGCGGATTATGACCTATGGCTGGCAGGGCAACGCCAGCACATCATGGATGACCGATGACCCGGAGGACGCCAGCAAGATGGCCGGGGCAATCGCCACCCAGCTTCTTGTCTGGGAAACCGTCGTGGGTGAGCGCGACAGCCAGTTTAACCATGTGGACGCCAACGCCCAGGGCAAGAACAATATCGCGGAATATATCAGCCCGGAGAATCCCCTTTACAGCGAGATCTTCAGCCAGTATTCCGCTATTGAGAGCGCGGTAAAACGCCATACCATGCTGCCCAGCTTTTTCAGCAGCACCGCCGACGCCGGGGCCTATGAGCTGAAATGGGACGGCCAGCAGTATTCCCTCACTCTCACGGATACCAACGGTGTGCTGAGTGACTACACCTTCTCCAGCAGCACCACCGGGCTGAATTTCTCCGTGGACGGCAATCAGCTCACCATCACTTCCGCCCGGGCCATCAAAGGTTCTGTAACGGTGAAAGCAGAAAAAATCTCTGCCCAGCGCAGCGGTGTTGTGGTTTGGACAGATGGGATTATCGGCGGCGGCAAGCAGGACTTTGCCACCTACGGGGAAACCGTGTCCGATTATATGGTGGGCTATCTGAATCTGGAAGTGAAAACCGGCAACATGAAGCTGGTCAAGACTTCCGAGGATGGACAGGTAGCCGGGATCAGTTTCACCATTACCGGCGAGGGATACAGCGCTACCAAGACCACCAATGAGGCGGGCGAGATCGACATCACCGACCTCAACCCCGGCGTTTATACCATAACCGAGCAGTCCATTGACAAATATGAACCCCAGGAAACCCAGCGCGTGACCATCGTCAGCGGCCAGACCTCTACCGTGAATTTCAACAACAAGCTGAAGCGCGGCAGCCTGGAAGTGACGAAAACCAGCGAGGACGGACTGGTGGAGGGCATGACCTTCCACTTGTATGGCACATCCCTCTCCGGGCAGCCGGTGGATGAGTATGCTGTGACAGATGGAAACGGCGTGGCGCGTTTTGAAAACGTGCTCATCGGCACGGGCTATGTACTGGAGGAGGTGGATACCCCCATCCGTTATGTGGTGCCGGATTCCCAGACAGCCACCATCGAGTGGAACGAAGTTACTCACAAGAGCGTGAATAACATGCTGAAGAAGTTCCGCGTCACCGTCACCAAGAGCGATGTGGAAACGGGCGCGCCCCAGGGCGACGGTTCTCTGGCCGGCGCTGTGTATGGGCTGTATAAGGGAGACACCCTTATCGACAGCTTCACCACGGACGAGAACGGCCAGTTCACCACCGGATATTACGTCTGCGATTCGGACTGGACAATCCGTGAAATCAGCCCCAGCGAGGGCTACCTGCTGGATTCCACCATCCACAAGGTAGGCGCGGAACCGGAGCTGTATGAGATTGAGCTGAACGATACCGCCAACGACGTGACGGAACAGGTCATCAAGGGCGACATCGCCATCATCAAGCATACCGACGACGGGGAAACCCAGATCGAAACCCCGGAATCCGGCGCGGAGTTCCAGGTGTTTTTGAAATCAGCCGGCAGCTATGAAAATGCCAGGGAATCTGAGCGTGATGTCCTCGTCTGCGATGAGAACGGCTTTGCACAGTCGAAGAAGTTGCCCTATGGCACCTATATCGTCCGCCAGACCAAGGGCTGGGAAGGCCGTGAGCTGATGGACGACTTTGAAGTGTATATCGCCCAAGACGGGCAGACCTACCGCTACCTTATCAACAACGCTAATTTTGCCAGCTTCATCAAGGTGGTCAAGGTGGACGCGGAAACCGGCGTCACCATCCCCTATGCGGGGGCCGGGTTCCAAATTTACCGTCCCGATGGCAGCAAGGTGGAAATGACCTTCACTTACCCGACGCCGACCACCATTGATACGTTCTACACCAATTCCGAGGGCTACCTTGTCACCCCGGAAAAGCTGGAGTATGGCTCCGGGTACTCTCTGGTGGAGGTCCAGGCCCCCTACGGCTATGTGCTGGACAGCACCCCGGTTTACTTTGATGTGACCGAGGACAATTCCAGCGAAGAAGGCGGCGTGACGGTGATCGAAGTCACCAAGCCCAACATGGCCCAGAAAGGAATCATCAAAGTCAGCAAAACCGGCGAGGTATTTTCCTCTGTGGCAGAATCCGATGGCATTTATCAGCCGGTATATGAGGTGCAGGGCCTGCCCGGTGCGGTGTTTGAAATCACCGCCCTGGAGGACGTCTACACCCTGGACGGCACCCTGCGCTACTCTGCGGGCGAGGTAGTGGACACCATCACCACCGGCGAGGACGGGACGGCCCAGAGCCAGCCCCTCTACCTGGGCAAGTTCCAGGTGAAGGAAATCCAGTTCCCTCACGGCATGGTGGATACCGGCGAGAACGTCACCAACGTGGAGCTGGTGTACGCAGGCCAGGAGGTGGAAGTCACCGAAACCTCTGCCAGCTTCTACAACCAGCGCCAGAAAGCCCTTGTGACGCTTGACAAGGTGCTGGAGCAGGATGAAACCTTTGGCATTGGCATGAATGGCGAGATCTCCGCCGTGACCTTTGGCCTCTATGCCCAGGAGGACATCACCGCAGCAGACGGTTCCGTGATCCCGGCAGACGGGCTTCTGGAGATCGTTTCTGTGAATGAGAACGGCCAGGCCGTTTGCAGCACCGACCTGCCTTTCGGCAGCTTCTACCTGAAGGAGCTGTCCACCGACAGCCATTACCTGCTGAATGGTGAAACCTTCCCGTTCAGCTTTGAATACGGCGGGCCTTCCCTGGCCGTGGTGGAGATTGCCGCCAACAATGGCGAGGCTGTTTCCAATGAGCTGATCCGCGGTGAAATCCGGGGCCTCAAAACCGATGAGAATGGCACGGGCCTTTCCAGGGCTGTGATCGGCCTCTTTCAGAGCGATGAAACCGAGTTTACCGCAGAAAACGCCCTTGCCACCGCCACCTCTGCGGAGGACGGCAGCTTCTCTTTCGCGGATGTGCCTTTTGGGGATTGGGTATTAAAAGAGCTGGAAAGCCCGGCAGGCTTCATTCTCTCTGATGAGGTCATCCCCGTCACTGTGGAGGAAGATGGGCAGGTAGTGGAAATCTCCCTTGCCAACGAGCGCATTTACGGCAACCTGCGGCTCACGAAAGTGGATAAGGACTACCCGGACAACAAGCTCACCGGGGCCGAGTTCGAGGTGTACCGCGATACCAATGGAAATAAGGAGCTGGACGAGGGCGACGAACTGCTGGGCAAGATGGAGGAAACCAGCACCGGCATTTATGAGATGGCCCATATCCTCTACGGCGGCGTGTTCGTAAAGGAAACCAAAGCGCCGGAGGGCTTCCTGCTGGATGAAAACGCCTACTATGTGGAGATCACCGAACACGGCAAAATCTATGAGGTGGAAAACGAAGCCGGGATTGGCTTCACCAACATGGCTCAGACCGGTTCCCTGCGGATTGAAAAGACATCCAGCGATGGAAAAGTGGAGGGCTTCTCCTTCCGTGTGACGGGTGCGAACGGCTATGAGCAGACCTTTACAACGGACGAAAACGGAGAAATCTTCATCGAGGGCCTGCGCGTGGGCGATTACACCGTATCTGAGGTATCGGATGGGGCCAGCGCCAACTATGTGCTGCCTGCCGACAAGCAGGTAACGATCCTTGCCGACAAGACCACCGTAGCGCAAATGCACAACGAGCTGCGCGACACCCCGAAAACCGGCGACGACAGCAAGCCGTGGCTCTGGATGGCTCTCATGGGAGTATCCGCTGCGGGCGCTGCCGCCCTGGGCATTTCGGCCTATGCAGGTAAGCGCAGAAAGGGAAAGAAATCCGCTGAGTAAGGCGGTTTGGACTTGTGTTAGGAGGAAATCATCATGGAGTTAAAAACAATCATTGCAATCGGGCTTGTTCTTTTCATCATCGGCGGGCTGATCTTCCTTAAAATCAGAAGCCGGAAGAAATAGCAGAAGCCACAGGGGCGGCCATACGGGGCCGCCCCTCTTACATACCCAAAAAAGAACTGGAAAGGAGCTTGATGGCAGATGAAAGAACCATTTGAACAGCGGCTGTTCCGCATTTTCGCCCAGGCGGGCTATTCCCCGGTGCAGCTTCTCACCGTCACCCCGGAGGAGATGGTGGAGATCCCCGGCATTACCGTCCCCAACATCCGGGCGGTGCTGTGCGTCCAGAACAAGGTGCTGGCCGACCGCAACAAAATCCGCAGCGGC